>JBKCHO010000016.1:0-11351 GCA_046302815.1 Bacteroidota bacterium
CGATAACGCACCGTCCAACCCTTGAATCCAGATTGACCATTGTGCTCACTAAGTCGCCTCGATAAGTCGTTGGTGTGACCGACATAAATCCTGTTGTGCGACGATGAAAAAATCGCGTAAGTCCAGTACATGCGAAAAAAAAGACCCGGCACAAAGCCGGGTCTTAGTAGCGGGGGCCGGACTCGAACCGACGGCCTTTGGGTTATGAGCCCAACGAGCTACCACTGCTCCACCCCGCATCATCAACAAAAAGAATAATCAGTACTTCTTTTTGAGGACTGCAAAGATAACAATAAAAACCTTTCCCAAGTGTGTTGAAGTGAAATTAGAAAAACAGGATAGATTCTGGATTGTTGTTGGTGTCCTTAATTTGACCCTTGTGTCTGATACACACCAACCTGCCAATCGGCTAACCGATAAAAAACGACAGAAGTTGAATCCAAACTTATACCACGACCCAAAAATGTATTCCAATCGATTCCCGAATCGAGTCCTTCTTCTTCGGTTAAAACGGCTGTAGGATATTTTTGGGATAAGGACGAAACGCCATTTGAAAACCCATCCCATACGGGATAAGCACGACAAGAACTTCCCCATGTCAATGCAGGAGCCCAAGGGCCAACCAAAATATCCTCTTTTTTATACTTGTGAGCCATGTTTTTTTGAATAGAATCGAGCAGGTAAGACCTGTTTTTGAAAACATCTTTCAAAACATATAAATTGACAATGAAAGCTAGAAAAACAAAAGCGATTGCAGGTGCGGATAAATGACGAGAAACACCAACCTTGATTGCGTCCACCAATGCGGAACTCAGAAACAAACCCATCGAAAAATAAAACCCAACCATGTATCGGATGGGCAAATACTCCATTGGCAACTTATGCAGTTCCAATACGAACCAAACCAAACTAAAGTATGTTAACGGACTGATAGACACTCTACTCTTAGCATCAATCCATAAAACAATAAAACAAATGAACGAAGTCAAAAAGGAAAGGGTGAAAAACAGAATCTTTTTCCGGAAAAGGTAGTTCTGTACATTTTCACGAATCGCTTCAATTGAAATGTCATCAGCGAAAATGGAGCCTGATTGAGCCTTTTGGAACAGAAACCATTCATCGGCGAAAGCCAGCATATAGCCAAAACATAAAACTACAGGAATGGCAACTAATGCGATCAATTGAGTTGGTGACAACAACTGACCGCTTTTATTCGAGAAAAACCAATAGTTCAATAAAGGCAAAGGCAACAAATAGAGAAATTGTATCTTCATTCCAACGGCTATCAAAACAGAGAGCTGCGATGCCATTATCCAGCGATACGAACCGGACGAGGTGAAATTGCAATATGACCAAGCAGAAACAAGCACCCAAGAGATGGCCGCCATTTCGGATAAAGCCAAATGGGAGTGTTGATGAATTGGAAGCAACAAGTAAGTGGTTGCGAATAAAACTAGAGTTTGAACGCGAGTGGAACGGTTGAGAACAACCAGGACAAACGATACAACCACCAACAACAATACTGATGCCCTAGCCACATGCTGGTGAGTTCCGAACAAGCCCAAAGTCAAACCTTGATACGCTGAATACAAGGGAGCTTTCATAAAGCCATCGCTTTCGAGCAAATGAAACCCATGGCCATTCAAGAAATTCCTTACCTGACACAACAATATTCCGTCATCCGTCCAAGCGGCCCTGCTTCCGGTAGCCATACTGATATCTGGGTCGGCATTGAGGAAAACGAAATGGGAAAAGACAAAAATCGACAAGAGCAGGCCGACAAAAAATCGAAAATAAGGGCCAAATGGAGTCAATTTCATGTCGACCAAGATAACAACTGTTAACTGCCCTCGCAAATGCGTACTTTTGCAATCCAATGAAACACAAAGCAGGATTCGTCGCCATTATAGGCAAACCCAATGTGGGCAAATCGACCCTGCTCAATGCCTTGTTGGGAGAACAATTATCGGTGGTAACACCCAAAGCCCAAACCACCAGGCACCGCATCAAAGGCATACTGAATGGCGACGAATACCAAATCGTTTTTTCTGACACCCCAGGAGTACTGAAGCCCGCCTACACCCTACAAGAGCGGATGATGGACGCAGTAGATTCTTCACTGGAGGATTCCGATGCTATTCTTTTGGTCGTTGAAATCGGAGAGAAAAAGACAGCGGAGGAAATCACAGAAAGGTTGTCAAAAACCAACATCCCACTCGTACTTGTCATCAACAAAATTGACTTAACCAACCAGGAGGATCTAGAGGTTGCAGTTTCATTTTGGGAAGAGAAACTTCATCCCCTAGCCATCATTCCCGTATCTGCTACAGAGGGATTCAATACAGAAAAAATCACAGAGGTACTTCTAAGGCTCATGCCGGAAAACCCTCCATACTTCCCAAAGGAAGACCTTAGTGACCGTAATGTGCGATTTTTTGTTTCCGAGATCATCAGGGAACAGATTTTGAAACAATACAGCAAGGAGATACCATATTCTTGTGAAGTAATCATTCATGAATACAAGGAGTCTCCTGAAATCGACCGTATTCGATGCGAAATCTTCGTTGACCGAGAGTCGCAAAAGGCCATCATTTTAGGCAACAAAGGATCGGCAATAAAGCAGCTTGGCACCTATTCAAGGAAGAAAATCGAACAATTCGTCGGCAAGCATGTGTTCCTTGAGCTTACCGTGAAAGTGAAAACCGATTGGAGGAACGATCCAAAAACATTAGACCGATTAGGATACCAGTAAAACCTTAAGCCGTGGCGAACATCGTAGCAATTGTAGGAAGGCCCAATGTCGGTAAATCGACCCTGTTTAACCGTTTGGTACAGGCTAGAAAAGCCATTGTGGATGAAATGGCGGGGGTTACTCGCGATCGTCATTATGGTAAAGCGGAATGGACTGGCCATCACTTCACCGTTATTGATACAGGCGGTTACATTCGAGGATCAGAGGATGAGTTCGAAGATGAGATCCGTAAGCAGGTTGTTCTTGCCATTGAAGAATCAGATGTGATTTTGTTTGTTGTGGATGTGACAACCGGACTTACCGACCTCGATGAAGAGGTCGCCAAAATGTTGCGCAAATCAAAAAAGAAAGTTCTCTTGGTCGCTAATAAAGTAGATCACGCTGGAAGAGGTTTCGAAAATGCTGAATTCTACAAACTAGGACTAGGAGAAATCTACAACATCTCCGCCATCAGCGGAAGCGGCACAGGTGAATTGCTTGATGAAGTTGTTAAGGATTTCCCAACCGATGAACCCGAACCAGACGAGATTCCCAAGTTTGCCATTGTTGGACAACCCAATGTGGGCAAGTCATCACTACTGAACACCCTGCTTGGTTTGGAGCGTACCATCGTAACTCCGATTGCGGGTACTACCCGCGACACGATATACACCAGATATAAGGGATTCGGCTTTGATTTTTATCTTATCGATACCGCTGGATTGCGCCGGAAAGGCAAAGTGAGAGAGGACATCGAGTTCTATTCGGTCATGCGCACCATCAGAGCTATTGAGGAATCCGATGTTTGTATTTTGATGATAGATGCTACACAAGGCTTGAGTGCCCAAGACATAAACATCTACGGCCTTGCAGAACGAAACAAGAAAGGAATTGTATTGCTGGTCAATAAATGGGATCTGATTGAGGGCAAGGAAAAGAATATGAAAACCATTGAAGCGGAAATCAGGGAGAAACTGGCTCCATTCAACGACATTCCAATCATATTCACTTCCGTTCTAAAAAAGCAAAGGATCCATAAAGCACTCGAGACAGCCTTGGAGGTGTTTCAAAACCGCAAGCAGCGGATCAGCACATCCACTCTGAATAAGGTGATGCTACAAGTCATCGAACATTACCCTCCACCGTCCACCAAAGGGAAGTCAATCAAGATCAAATATGTAACACAATTGCCCGGAGGCAATCCCCATTTTGCATTTTTCTGCAACCTGCCTCAATACATTCGGGATCCTTACAGGCGCTACTTGGAGAATCAACTACGGGAGCATTTCAATTTAACTGGAGTACCAATCTCACTTCACTTCAGGGCTAAAAGCGACTAGGGATATTTTATTGACTTTTCTCGATTGATGATTGACGGCTTGAAAATTCAGGCTCTTACCGAATTTCAGGCACCAACAACAACACGCCTCTAGATTGATCCTTTATTTGAATCCTGTCTGTGAGCATGGGTCGAAATAGTCCATTGGCATGCAATTTAGCCTGGTCATCGTAATGATTACTCATCACATGTCCCGATTGTCCTGTAGGCAAAACACTGATAGCAGAAGCCGGACTACCCAAATCAACAATTGTTCGCATGGCAGGACCATACTTCACATGAAAGACCGTATCGCTATGTATATGGAAAGACATGTTGTTTATAGTCTCCAATCCTCCACGAACCGAATAGGGGCCGACATTGAAAAGCAGATTCAGCGGACTTGCCGCTCCTAATGCATGACCGTGCTCAACTGTATGCAAATTCGCCCATTTCCATTGGGATCGACCATCGAATCGACTGCGTAGAAAAGCAATGGCATCGCGAAATGCCGACACCATGATTTCATCACGACGCTCAACCTTTTTAGTCGTCCCAACATCATCCCACCAAGGTGATTTTTCATCGGAAAGCAAGGCAGGGTAAGACCATTTCATTTGATGCGTATTCCTGAACGCTTCAAACGCCTTGTCACCCAACTCGTCTTGCATCATACGCTCGGTAATACCTGCAAGTGTGAGATAATAAACAGATGGAGCAGGGTCATCTAATCCATGGCTTCCATCCCAATTGCCTAAAACAAAAAGACCAAATAGCTCGTCGGTATTTCGACTTTTTGCCAATACAGGAGCAATCACTTCATGAATCAAATTAGCACTACTACGATGTGAATCGGATACATCATCCATCATCCAAGCACACATATCAGAAATGGAAACAGAACTATCTGCAGCTAAAATCTTAGCAAGTCGATTAGCGCGGTCGAATGGAGGGTAGTAGCCGGGGAATCGATTTGAGTTGGTGTCGAGCGCTTCATTTGCGGAGTACACAAAGCCGGATGTAGGATTGATGCGATGCGGATTGGTCTCGAAGGGAAAGTAGGAAGTTACATCAAATTCACCGGATGTGCCATCTACTATCATTTTAGTGGTGCCATTACTTGGATAAACCGGAAGCTTTGCTGCAGCAAACACAGCAATGTTGCCAGCCGTATCTCCATAGGCAATATTCAAACCGGGTGCATTCAATTTGGATGCAGAGATCTTGAACTCGTCTAAATTTTTAGCGTAAGCCATTCCATGAGATATCTCGAAAGCTGTCACCGGCAATTGCAAGTAAGTCCACCACATGGACACTGGTCCCAAGTCTAAGGAATCAACTAGTTCAACAACATCGGAAATGACCGGACCATGTACCGTCTCACGGACCACAATGGTTGTGTCTGTTCCATCCTTCACTCGAATAGTTTCACTCCTGGAATAATAGGGCTTGAGATTATCTTTATAAACATATCCCTTACCAACAGAATCCTTCTCCAGGTAAAGCTGAACATCATCATTCTCTAGCATGGTAACTCCGCAAGCCACGCTCCCGTTATGTGCGACTAAGGGGAAAGGCATGCCCGCTATGTATTTTCCATAAAGATTGTGACCTTCAAAATCAAGATGAGCTTCAAACCAAACAGATGGCTGCTGATAACCAATGTGCGTATCGTTTGCAAACAAAACACTGCCTGTTTCCGAACGGGACGGAGCCACTACCCATGCATTACTACCCGTCCAAATTTGTACTGGCAACGATTGCAATGTTTGTTCCATGAATCGGTTGATCGATAAAAATGCCGCTTGCTTGGATTTATCGATTGGCAACAGTGAGGTTGTGGAATCCGAATCGCACTCAGGGCAAAACTGCTTGATATAATCAGACCCAAGTAGGGATATTCGCTGTATGACAGGATCCACTTTCAAGGCTTCTGAAAAGCTAAGTGCCATATATCCAGAGACCAAATACATATCCACTGCCGTGAACGGCTCGGCCGCAATCCCCAAGAGTGTGAATTCAGCAGGTAATGGTTCGGTAGCCATATAATGATTCACACCATCCATGTAGGCACGGGCTCTGCGTTGCCATTCACCATTCAACTGTGTTGAGAATGCAGCTGCATGAAACCTTGCCTGCTTGTCGATACCCAGCGTTCTAAAAAACGCATCGGTGGAAACCAAATCCTTACCGAACACCTCTGAAAGTCGGCCGGCACCAACCCTGCGCAACAACTCCATTTGAAAGAGCCTGTCACGGGCCACTGCGAAACCCAAAGCAAAATAGGCATCCGTATCATTCTGGGCGTAAATATGAGGAACACCGAAGTGGTCGTACCGCACTTCAACAGTATCCGATAATTCAGGAACCGAATAAACTCCCGACTGGTTGGGGACGACCCAATGCAAGTAGGTATAAATGGCAAGAGACGCCACCAGCACCAAGGTTAAAACCAGAAAACCAACTGTTTTAAATATTCTCATGAGCTTGGATAGGTAGGAAAAGCTTTTACAAATTCAAATCCCTCCGATTGAAATGCACAGCAAAAATGCATCAATCCATTGGTGGTTGCGATGTACTCCGCACCCAATCCGGAATGATATCTGGATGCTTGATAAAAAACATCCTGGTTTAATTTGACCTCGGGTGACTTACACTCCACTATCATCCATGGATTACCATTTCGGCCATACACGACAATATCAGCGCGATTTGATAATCCATTCAGATTCAAACCCACCTCCAATGCGATTAATCCCATGGGATACTTCAAATGATCCCGTAGGAAAACAGCAAAGTGCTGGCGAACCCATTCTTCGGGTGTCAATACCACATATTTCTTCCTGAATATGTCGAATATTTCCTTATTTTGCCCTGAGGATCGAATGGTGAAATCAAACGGTGGTAGATTCAACTGCATCACACCGCTAATTTAAACCCTTTCCCATCACTTTTATGCATATCCAATTGGAAACCAAAAACGACATTGTCAACAATTGGCTGCCGCGGTACACCGGCATACCGCTGAAATCATTCGGCCAATATATCCTTCTCACCAACTTCGGTCACTATGTGGAATTATTTGCCAAGTGGCACAAAGTTAAAGTGATGGGAAAAGACAAACCCATGCCCAATGCGACGGCCAAAGGCATTACCATCATCAACATTGGAATGGGCAGTGCCAATGCAGCCACCATCATGGATTTGCTGGGCGCCATTCAGCCCAAAGCTTGTTTATTCTTGGGCAAATGTGGAGGACTTAAAAAGAAAAACAAGCTTGGAGATTTGATTCTTCCAATAGCCGCCATTCGCGGTGAGGGAACATCCAACGATTATATGCCTCCCGAGGTTCCTGCCCTGCCCGCCTTCAGTTTACAAAAAGCGGTTTCTACCACCATTCGCAACCACGGCAAAGATTATTGGACCGGCTCCGTGTATACAACCAACCGAAGGGTGTGGGAGCACGACAAGGATTTCAAAGCATATTTACAAAAAACCCGATGTATGGGGATTGATATGGAAACGGCAACCATTTTTGTTGCAGGCTTTGCCAACCAAATACCATCAGGCGCACTTTTACTGGTTTCCGATCAGCCTATGATTCCTGAAGGAATCAAAACGGAAGCAAGTGACAAGAAGGTGACATCCGCATTCGTAGAAAGCCATTTACGAATAGGAATCGACTCCTTAAATGAGCTTATTCACAACGGTCTTACCGTAAAACACCTCCGATTCTAAAACATGCCTACCGTTACTTTCGAATCCATTTTGAAAGACATCAAGGTCAGGAAATTCGAGCCTGTTTATTTCCTGCATGGCGAAGAACCCTATTTTATAGATGTGGTAGATGATGCCTTGGAAAAGTCGGTGTTGGATGAAGCGGAAAAAGGTTTCAACCAAAGCATTGTTTACGGAAGAGACACCGATATCGTAAGTGTTATCAGTATGGCTCAACGCTATCCAATGATGTCGGAGTATCAAGTTGTGATGGTGCGGGAGGCTCAAGATTTAAAAGGGTTGATCAAGGGTAGAAAGGATGATGAGGATGGAGATGCGAGTAAGACCAAGAACACCGAGAAAGATCCACTTCTGGATTATCTCAAAAAACCTTTAAAATCCACCGTACTCGTATTTTGCTTCAAGCATAAAACCGTCGATAAGCGGACCAAAGTATTCAAGGAATTGGAGAAGAGCGCTGTTGTGATGGAATCCAAACCATTATACGAGGACAAGGTTCCTGCATTTATTTCAAGTTATGTCTCAACGAAAGGCCATCGCATATCGGAGCCATCCGCCAAGTTACTCACCGATTACCTCGGAACCGATTTATCGAAAGTGACTAATGAATTGGACAAGGTAATGATCAGTTTGACTAAGGGGGCTGAAATAACAGGAGACATCATCGAAAAGGAAATTGGAATAAGCAAGGACTACAATGTTTTCGAATTGCAATCCGCCTTAGCACGAAAAGACATACTGAAGGCCAACCGTATTGCAGTATATTTCGGAGAAAACAGAAAAGCCAATCCATTTGTCTTAACCATAGGTACGCTACAAAGCTTCTTCAACAAAGTGATTACAGTGCATGCATTCAAGAATAAGCCTGGCGTCAACCTGGCAACTGCTTTGAAGGTACACCCTTTTTTCATGCGTGAATATGAAACCGCAGCCAAGAATTATCCTTTGGAATCCTGTGTTCGAATTATTGGATGGCTGCATGAGTATGATTTGAAATCAAAAGGTGTTGGTAACAAAAGCGCCGACGATTATGATTTGTTAAGAGAGTTGTTGTACAGGATACTGCATCCACAAATGATTCCTGCCTAAGCATGGATAAGGTTCGTGTTTCCTGTGTTTCTTACCTGAACTCAAAACCTTTCCTTTTCGGATTGACCAATCACCCGATCAACTCCAAGCTGGAGTTGGTGTTGGATCATCCAAAAGATTGCGCAAGAAAGCTTATAAGCCACCAAGCAGATATTGGACTGGTACCCGTGGCATCCTTACGCGAAATACCGAACCACCAAATCATCAGCAACAAATGCATTGGGTCAGATGGACCCGTTGCGTCGGTAATGCTGTTCAGCCAAGTACCTGTGGAAGATATTAGCGAAATATTTCTAGACTATCAGTCGATGACATCGGTACAATTATGCAGGATCTTATGCAAGGAACATTGGAACATCAATCCTGTTTTTATACAGGCAGAGCCAGGTTATGAGAACCGAATCGTTGGCACTACCGCCGGGGTGATTATTGGTGACAGGGCACTTGAATTGAATAAGGCCTACTCCTACCAATACGATTTGCCAGAAGTTTGGAAATCATGGACCGGCCTACCATTTGTATTTGCCTGTTGGGCGAGTAATCGAATCCTTGATGAAGCTTTTTTGGAGATGTTCGAAGAATCACTACAATTCGGGTTGAACCACATGGATGATGTCATCTCACAAGTAAAAAAAAGCCACCCAAAGCTTGCCAATCATGTGGAAGCTTATTACAAAGAACACCTGTGTTTTGAGATGCATGAGGCGCACCGCAGGGGATTAGCACTTTTCCTGAGCAAGCTATGAATCCAATTGAAGCATAAACCGCTTCATTTTTACCAGAAACCCGATTTAGAGTCAAAGCATTACAAGACCTGTATTTTCATGGTTGGTATTTTCATTTAATATTCATATCATTAAACCAACAAAAAACAACCACATGAAACCAAACTCAATTATCATTGGCATATTTGCTACGCTTTCGTTTTTTCTCATAAAAAATCAAGCGTCACATGCCCAAAGCTGGAACCTGACTGGAAATGCAGGCACCAACAACAACACCAACTTCATTGGCACCACCGACAATGTGGGTATTCGTTTTCGTACCAACAATGTAGCCCGATTAACCATAAGCTCGGGTGGAAAGGTGGGCATAGGAACACTCACTCCCATTTTTAAACTTGACCTACGCGGAGGCAGCTTCAACACCGACTCCATGTACCGCATTAGCGGAGTTCCTGTTTTATTGCGAGATAACTCCAACCGCATTCAGCTCGGAGATGCGTCAGCGAAAGTGGGTATTGGCACATCAACGCCATCAACTGCACTTCAAGTTGCTGGAACCGTCACAGCTACGGATTTTTCGGGAGGAGGAGCCGGACTGACATCATTAAATGCTGGGAATATTACCACAGGAACATTATCTGATTCAAGACTCTCCAGCAATGTGGCAACATTAAACAGCCCTAATTCTTTTACCGGATTAAACTCATTTTCCGAAGACCTTATTGCCAATGGCTTGACAATTGGTAGAGGACCTGGAAACGAATACTCAAATACAGCTTTTGGAAATCAGGTTTTGTTAGACAATATAGGTGGATCATTTAATACGGGGGTTGGCATCGAGGCTCTAATGTCTAACCAATGGGGTGTGGATAATACTGCTGTTGGCGCAAATACTTTAAGGTTCAATATAACTGGAAATAACAACACAGCTTTAGGGGCCGGTTCCCTAGGCCAAAATATTGATGGGACAAATAATACAGCCTCGGGAACTTTTGCACTTTATTACAATAGCTCAGGCAATCGGAATACAGCAATAGGATGCAACGCACTTAACTTTAACTCATATGGATCAGACAACACAGCTTTAGGTATGGACGCGCTCTATTACAATACGTTGGGAAACAACAATATCGCTGTTGGAAAAGAAGCATTATTCTCAAATACCACGGGTTGGAATAATACCGCCAGCGGAACTGCGGCGCTTCTTAGTAATACCACGGGTTCATCTAATACTGCCACAGGATTTGGGGCACTTTTAAGCAACGGCACAGGGTCATTTAATACCGCAACCGGTGAAGAGGCGCTTGCAAACAACAACGCAGGTAATTCAAACATCGCCTACGGCTATCAAGCTCTCTTAGAAAATTTCGATGGCAGCAGCAATACAGCTATTGGAATTTATTCATTATATTATAACAACTCCTCAATATCAAATGTTGCAGTTGGGCAATCTGCAGGCGACTACTTCACTAATGGGAATAACAATACATTCATAGGATCTAACTGCAGCGCGACAACTGGTGGACTTACTAATACTTCATCTCTGGGCTATAATACAGTAGTGGACGCCTCTAACAAAGTCCGCATCGGAAACACTTCCATCACTTCCATTGGCGGGCAAGTGGGCTGGACCACCTTCAGCGACGGTCGTTACAAGAGAAATGTAGAAGCAGATGTACCAGGTCTTGATTTCATCTCCAAGTTAAGGCCTGTTACATACACTACAGATATCAATGGACTTGACAGCCAC
>JBKCHO010000017.1:0-7069 GCA_046302815.1 Bacteroidota bacterium
CACCCCTTATGGATTATCAGGTGGTGTGTGGTCCGACAAAGGGTCGAAGGTTTTCAAGATGTCATCCAAAATCCGTGCAGGCGTTATTTGGGCGAACACTTATAATAAATTCGACCCTACCTCGCCTTTTGGCGGATACAAGGAAAGTGGCATGGGCCGCGAAGGCGGAATGCATGGACTCTATCCGTATGTCAAACTTTAACCTATCCGCGGAAGCGAAACAAATAGCATTATGGCAACCAGCAACAAGCGCATACCCGTTCAAAAAACATACAAGCTTTACATCGGAGGAAAATTTCCACGAACCGAATCCGGTCGATACTTCAAGCTGTTGAATACGCAAGGCGAAGTCATCGCCAATGTTTGTCGCGGTTCCAAGAAAGATGTTCGTGATGCGGTTGTGGCAGCTCGGAAAGGCTTTGGCGAATGGAGCAAGAAAACTGCGTACAACCGCGGACAAATCCTGTACCGCATCGCAGAAACTTTAGAAGGTCGCAAGGCGCAGTTTGCGGAAACCTTGTGTTTGCAAGGCATGAAGCCGGCGGCTGCGATAGACGAAGTGTTGGCATCCATCGACCGCATTGTATATTACGCTGGTTGGTGTGACAAATACCAACAGATCTTCAGTGCTGTGAACCCGGTTGAGTCATCCCATTTCAATTTCACCTTCCCGGAGCCCACTGGCGTGGTCACCATCATAGCTCCGCAACAAAACGGGCTGTTGGGATTAATTTCCACCCTCATGCCAGCCATCATCGGGGGAAACAGTGTGGTTGCATTGGCATCCGACAAGTTTCCACTTTCAGCAATTGAGCTCGCTGAAGTCATTCACGCATCCGATGTAACCTCCGGCACCATAAATATTCTTACCGGATACCGCAAAGAGCTTTTACAAGGACTAAGCAATCACATGGATGTAAACGCTACAATTTATTGCGGCAATGACAAGGAAGAAATTTCATCCATCCGTTCCAACGCCTCCTTGAATGTGAAGCGCGTCATCAACCACGACTTCAAAAACTGGGCGGCCGAAACTTGTCAGTCGCCCTACATGATTTTGGATATGCTGGAGATGAAGACGACTTGGCACCCGGTAGGAAATTGACGATGTGCGATTGACGATGCACGATTGACGATGTACAATTGACAATAAATTTTATTCATTCTGTATAAGATTTCGTTATGCAATCGTAAATCGTCCATCGTAAATCGTAAATAAAAAAGGCTTTTCTTTCGAAAAGCCTTTTTTACATTCAACGACATCTATTATTTCTTCTTCTCAAACTCGCCCGCTTCTACAATGAAAAGGCTTTCGGGTTTGATCCAACGCTTGAGTGCATCGTTCACCTGTTTTACATCAAGTTTGGTGACACGATACTCCAAGTCGCGATCCCAGAAAATATCACGGTTGAGGAAGAGGTAATTGTTCAAACGACCAACAAGCTCTCGATCTTGTGAACGGCTTACCTTACGGCTTTGCAGGTAGCCACTTGAAGCATCCTTCAATTCCTGCTCGGTAATACCTTCGGTAACGATACGGGTCAACTCCTCGCGTAAGCAAGAAACAAGTTTATCGGAATTCTCCGGATTGTAAATTGCATAGGAAACAAACATGCCTGTATTATCGAGTGTTCCTGGCTGGAATTGTGAGCCAACACCATAACTGATGCCTTCTTTTTGACGGATACGCACAGCCAATCGAGAGTTTAGGAATCCGCCGCCGAGGATATAGTTTCCAATAACCATAGCAGCCATGTCATCATTGTCGTCCTTGAACTGCAAGTTCAAACCGGCCATTAGCATCGCATTGGTTTTATCGGGCGTATTCATCTTCTTGGTGCCGGGAGCGTTAGGACTGTAGCTATCGGAAGCGCGTTCATAGGCAACCGATGATTTCCAATCTGAAAGCATTTGCTTAAGTACAGCCAAGGTGGCCGTCTCATCGAAATCACCCACAACAGCAACTGTTGCATTGGAGCTATTGTACATGTCCTTGTAGAAGCTTTTCACTTGTTCGAGTGTAACAGCTTTGTAAGCCGCGGCCTGTTCATCAAAGTCCATTGCATAACGGAAATCGGTTTTAGGATAGGGATTCATTATCCTGGAGAACTCAAGTCCGGCAATGCTTTGTGGTTCGCTGCGTTGCTTTTCGATATCAGCCAAGTTCTCATCGATCAACTTGCCCAATTCGCCCTGAGGGAAAGAAGGTGTACGCAACATTTCCTGCACCAATTTGAGGGTGTTCTCGAGATGCTCGGCTGTTGTGGAGATACCAATGCTGATGGTTTGTCCAGAACCGAAAATGCTCACGCTAGATTTCATCTTATCGAATGAGTCGTTTAGCTGTTCGAAGGTCATACGAGCGGTTCCACGGCGAAGCATAGAAGCAGTGATGTCTGACACTGCGGCCTTGTCTTGTAAGGCAGATTTGTTACCAATGCGCAAGGTCATAGATACATTCACGGTTGCGCCACGCGTATCCTTTCGTAAGAATGCATATTTGGCTCCACCAGGAATTTCACCTTTCTTGGTCCGAGTTGCGATGTTATCGGGTGATGGATCGAAATCCTCGGCTTGTTTCAAGGCCTGTTTGCCTTTGTAATCCTTGAGCATCACAGCAGGATCCGGAGCTGCGGTAATCACAGCGCGATCAGGTGCCGCATCAGGAATGAATTTCCCGGTTGTACGGTTTGCTGGCTTGAGGTAAGCTGCTGCAACACGATTTACATCGGCGGCTGTTACTTTCTCAATCATATCGCGTTGATGAAAGAAGAGTCTCCAATCGCCTTTGGCTATGTACTCCGACAATGTCAAGCCAACGCGCTCACTGTTGTTATAGGTTTGTTCAAAAAACTTGAGTGCCTTGTTCTTGGCACGGTCTACCTCGGCAGGAGTAACTGGATTCTTGGAGAGGTTGTCGATGACCGACTTCATGGTGTCCATAACTTGCTCCATGGATTTTTCCTTGAGCACATCGGCTGTGAAATAGGCATAGCCTGGATCTTTCAATTCAAACGCGAATCCACCGACGCTGGTAGCCATCTTGGTTTCAACCAAAGCTTTGTACAAACGACCTGATGGCTCATTGGTAAGGATGTCGGTGAGCAAATCCACTGCGGGAAAATCGGGGTGTGCGCCTGCTGGTACATGATAGCCCATGGAAGCTACTTGCACATCGCCAACACGACGAAGCACAACATGGCGCTCTCCATCCTGAGTGGGCTCAACGGTGTAGGTGGGCTGAAGTACACGAGTGGGTTTCGGTATCACACCGAAATACTCGTTGATCATCTGAATGGTTTTGGCTTCGTCGATTTTTCCAGCCACTAACAAAACAGCGTTGTCTGGTTGGTAATATTTTTTATAAAACGCCTGAAGATTTTCGATAGGAACACGCTCAATGTCTTCGCGCGATCCGATGGTTGACTTCCCATAGTTATGCCACAAGTATGCAGTTGACATTACACGCTCCATCAACACACCGCTTGGATCGTTCTCACCAGACTCAAATTCATTTCTCACGACTGAGAATTCACTCTCCAAATCCTTTTTAGCGATGAAAGAATTGATCATGCGGTCGCTCTCCATATCCAATGCCCAACGCAAGTTTTCTTCAGTGGCTGTAAAGGTTTCGAAGTAATTGGTACGGTCATACCAAGTGGTGCCATTTGGACGGGCACCATGAGCGGTTAACTCTTGTGGGATATTGGGATGGCGTGGGGTGCCTGTGAATACCAGGTGTTCCAATAGGTGCGCCATACCGCTTTCACCATAACCCTCGTGACGAGACCCTACAAGGTAGGTGATATTGACGGTGATGGTTGATTTGGATGGATCGGGAAACAGGAGCACCTTGAGGCCGTTAGCCAGGTTATACTCCGTGATACCCTCCACCGTGATTCCTTTGACAGGAGCGGGAGCAGCTACTGGTTTCTTTTGGGCCGATGTGGCAATAGGCGCCATAAGCAGCGCACAGAGAAGCAACCTAAAGAGGTTTTTCATGTTTGGATGTTGTTTGGGATTATTATTGGTTGGATAAAGATGATTTACGAATATGATTCCTTTGTTTTTCAGGGTCGTCAGTTGAATCGCATTCCAGACCTGTTGTTTGCGAAACAGCCGCTTTAGCCAGATGAACTAAAGCGGCGATTTCTGCGAATTTACAAAAGGAAAGCCAAGTATTGGATTGCGGCTGATTACTCCATTTTAATTCTGACGCCGGTTGTATCTACACGGATATCCATGCTGGAAGGAACCTTTTCTTCATCAATCTCAATAAATTGCTCCTTTGGACAATCGGTGCATCGTATGCCATTTTCGCCATTTTTCCAAACCCCTACACTATTGCGCTTTTCGAAATCATCACCAAATCCTTCTATTTTTCGTAGGTATCGATTTGCAGGATGGGTTATTTTCACCGCCTTGCCTTTTGGAACGGCCAATGAAATTCTCAGCTTTTGAAACCTAAATTTAGAGTCTTCACCAAGCGTGAATACCGGATCGAGGAAAAGAGTATCTCCTGTTTGCGACAATTGATATAGTACATGTGATCCGTTCTCCTTTGCATCCGCTTCGTTCCGGCCTCTGGAAATTCGCGTCTCTTTTAACTCAAAAGAGTCGGCTGAAGCGGATATCAAATCCCACTTGACCTTGCCCGCATCAATCGAATCTGAAAAGTAAGGTGTGTTGATGTGTATAATGTCATCATCATTGTCATTGTAGTCATCATCCATCGGCTTCGTCATTGCAACCACCAATGTGTCGGAAACAGGCTGGGTTATTGGCAATCGATTAGACTGTATCGATTTTGATTTGAAATCCTTTGCCGTGGATATGGCTGCAATCATTGAACAAACCAATCCTGCTAAAAATAGAATCGAAAGTATCCATGGCATCGGCTTGAATGATTTTTTGATGCCAAAGATGTACTTGGTGGTGATGTAGGTCAAAGCAACTGCTGGGACACCAATAAGCAAACAGATCCCGATTACGAACAAATTGGCATTATTGCCATCAAAAAACTCCATGCCGCCGATGTCCATTACTGTTACATTCTCAGAGTCGAACAATTTGGCGAACAAGGCAGCCGTAACACCCAATAGCAACACTACGGAAACAAACCATACCATGATTGCGATGAATTTGGCTACTATCTTGAAGAATCGGGTGAATAATGCCCCAAGCATGTCAAAGAACCCATTCACGCGTCCTTGCCAATTGCTGTTCTTGACTTCGGATTCTACCTTGGCATAACCTGCCTCAGCACTCTTGCTGATTTCGCCGAATTCCTCTTCTACATTTTTGCGGATCTCTTTGAGATTTACCGGCCGACCACGCATTTCCAATTTCTCAGCGGTGGTTTTTGCTTTGGGTATAATAAGTAAAAGGATCAGATACAACAGCAATCCGGATCCCCAGAAAACAAAGGCGATAACAAATGCTGCCCGGAACAGGATTGGATTCAATCCGAAGTAATGTCCTAATCCCGAGCACACACCTCCTATGATGCGCTCGTCACCATCGCGATAAAGCATCTTATATGGCCTCGAGAATGTAGTTGAATCCGTATTTTCTTTTTGCTCCGATGCTTGTTGAAATGGATCCGTGATCTCCTCGGGACGGCCCATGGTATTAACGGCTGATTTCACATCGGCCGCAACTACAACCTCCCTTTTAGATGTTTGCAACGAATCCTTGAAAATCTCCGCGATGCGAGCTTCAATGTCGGACATGATTTCCTGACGGCCTTCATTGACTGGTATGCCATTGGAAATGGTTTCAAGATATTGTCGAAGTTCGGCATAGGCTTGTTCTTCGATGTGGAATACGAAACCACCGATGTTCACTGATATGGTCTTGTTCATGTGTTTGCTGTTTTATGAATGGTTGATGGTGTTGTTAACGGATGAAACCAATTCGCGCCAAGTTGATTCTAGTTCTTTCAAAAAAGCATGACCTTGGTCGGTAATGGTGAAATATTTTCGAGGTGGCCCTGCGTTTGATTCCACCCAGGTATAGCTGATAAGACCTGAGTTCTTCAGCCTTGTTAGTAGAGGATAAAGGGTTCCCTCCACCACCATCATTTGAGAATTGCGAAGCTGAGCGATGATGTCGGATGGATATATCTGTCCCTTGGCTATGATGCTGAGGGTACAGAATTCCAGGACCCCCTTCCGCATCTGGGCTTTTGTGTTTTCGAGATTTACCATGTTCTAGTATTGTATGATGCAAAGATATATTGTTCGCCTTGTACTATGCAATACATAGTACTATAATATTTCATATCTTTATGATTATCAAAATAATAATTTTTTAGATAAATCGCATCAGCGTTCTTTTTGAAATGGAAAAAGGTGGTTTTAACATAATTAAAAGGAAAGAACGCCGATTGAACAGACCTAAATGGATTTACACGGATTTAATGTTTGTCGAAAATCTGATCCGTGCCAATCAGTGGCTATCCGCTTAATAGGTGTTCCAAAATTACCGTCGTTGTTACTATCGTCGCTGTTGATAAACCACGCTCTCCACCTTGTCAAGGGACCATTCAAAACCTATCTTTACCTGAACCAATCACTTGGAAATGAAAAAATTCTTTCTCGTAATTCTGCTTTTAATAATCGCGCTTCCCACTTGGGCTCAACTAGAGTATAAGGATGTAGCACCCATTTTTTTCAATCGATGCGCCTCATGCCATCACGATGGAGGTCCAGGCCATCACCCATTCACCAACTACACGCAAACCGCCGCTTATGCAAGTCAAATTCAGAATGCTTTGCAAACAGGAACCATGCCACCATGGCCACCCGACACTTCCTACACCCGTTTCTTTGGTGAGCGGATTATCACTGATTCCGAAAAAAACGCCATCATCAGTTGGATTTCTGCCAATACGCCTCCTGGGGATACAACCCTAGCTCCACCTCCCCCTGTTTTTGGTACATATCAACTTCAAGGGGTGCCAAGCATGGAGCTGCAGATACCCACCTTCACTAGCAATGCCACTACCACCGATAGCTATGTTTGTTTTTCACTTCCTACCAACCTGACTCAAGACCGCTACTTACGA
>JBKCHO010000018.1:0-105971 GCA_046302815.1 Bacteroidota bacterium
GGCACATCGGGCACCACCAACTATTATGTATCACAAACGGTGTCTAATTGTACTAGTACAAGGACCCTGGTTCAAGTGGTGGTGAATCCAAATTTGACTCCGGATGTAGCTGTTTCCGCATCTTCCACATCGGCATGTAGCGGTGGTAGCATCACCTTCACAGCCACACCAACCAATGGTGGCGCAACGCCAACATATCAATGGTACCTGAATGGAACCGCCTTGACTGGTGAAACCGCTTCCAGTTATGTGCTTTCCACTCCCAATTCAGGTGATCAGATTTATGTAACCATGGTTTCTAACGCTACAGGTTGTTTGTCAACCTCGAATGCAACTGGAAACACGATTACTCTAACCAGCTCCGCTTCCACACCTACAGTAAGTATCGCATCCAATACCGCCACTACTATCTGTCCAGGAACAAGCGTAAGCTTCAGCGTGAACAGCTCTTCCAATATGGGAGCTTCTCCAACCTACCAATGGTATTTGAACGGATTCGCTGTAAGTGGAGCAACAAACGACACATATGTTAATGCGTCCTTGAATAGCAACGATCAAGTTTCCTTGATAATGACATCCAGCTTGTCGGGAGCCTGTTTGACTACCAGCAATGCCACCAGTTCGGCGATCACTTTCACTGTAAATGCGGCTACCACTATTGCCACCCAACCTAGTGCACAAGGTGTATGTTCAGGTTCAAGTGCTACCTTTAGCGTTGTTGGAGCAGGTACAGGAACCTTGACTTACCAATGGAGAAAAAATGGCACCAATATCACTGGAAATGCAACTGCTATTACCGCCAATTTGACATTAGGGGCTGTTGTAGCCGGTGATGTAGCCAACTATTCGGTTGTTGTTGGAGGAACCTGTGGCACGGCCACATCCAACAATGCAGCATTGTCGTTGAACACTGCTACAAGCATCAGCACACAGCCTGCAGCCGTTACCCAATGTTCAGGAACCAGCGCTACATTCAGTGTGGTTGCCAATGGCCAAGGTGCATTGAGTTACCAATGGAGGAAAGCAGGTGTTAACATCTCCGGAGCCAATTCAGCATCCTACACCATCAACCCGATAGCCTCAGGCGATGCGGCTGCATATTCAGTTGCCGTAACCGGTGGTTGTGGAACCATCAACTCTTCATCAGCCAACTTGACTGTCAATCCGGCTACTGCAATCGCTACACAGCCTGTTGCTTCCACACTTTGCGCAGGTAATACTGCTAACTTCTCTGTAGCAGCAACTGGACAAGCGCCCATCACCTACCAATGGAGCAAAGATGGAGCCAATATAAGCGGTGCAACTTCCTCTACCTACTCCATAGCATCTGCGCAAGCGGCCAATGGTGGTCAATACACCGTGACCGTATCGGGTGGTTGTGGATCTGTAACATCCAACCAGGCCTTGTTGACCGTTAATGTAGCTCCAACGGTTTCAACTCAACCAACTGCGGCAGCATCGTGTGATGGCACTCCTGCCACATTCAGTGTAGCCGCCGCAGGTAGTGGAACATTGGCATACCAATGGAAATTCGGTGGTGTTAACATCAGCGGAGCTACCAACAGCTCCTATACAATCCCTGCCGTGAATACCAGTAATGCCGGATCCTACTCAGTTAGTATCACTGGAACCTGTGGCTCGGTTAACTCCTCAGCAGCATTGCTCACAGTGAATGCCAATCCATCTACCCCGAGCATCACCAACACGGGTTCATTGGCAATTTGCCAAGGAAACACGGTACAATTGAACGCTCCAATGGCAACCACCTGGTTGTGGAGCAACGGTGAGACCACTCAAAATATCACAACCGGAACAGCAGGTAACTATTCTGTCATTGTCAGTAACGCAAATGGTTGTACCGCTACTTCTGCGGCACAAACTGTAACCGTTTATTCATTGCCTTCGCCTGCCATCACAGGAACCACAACTGCCTGCGGAACCGTATCGTTGACCGCGTCTGGAGGAACCAGCTATGCATGGAATACCGGCAACAGCGCAACAACTGCTGCCAACAACTTCACTACTGTAGGATCTTATACCGTTACCGTAACCGCTACCAACTCCAATGGATGTACATCCAATGCCTCACAAGCTATTACGGTAAACGAAGTACCATCCAACACCATCACATTCGGTGGCCCAAGTGCGATTTGTAGTGGTGCATCCACCAGCATCTCGGTTCCTTCAGGAGCTAGCTACCTGTGGAGCAACGGTGCAACCACCAATGCCATCACAGTGACCACTGCCGGCACATACACAGTTACAGCAACCAGTGGTGCCGGTTGTACGAGCACATCATCACAAGCGGTAGTTGCATTAACCAACCCAGTTGCTGCAGTAAGTTCTTCAGCTCCGAACATGACATGTACAATCAATAGTGTCAGCTTTACGGCAACGGGTGGTAACACCTATGCATGGAGTACCGGCGCAACCACATCGGGCATTAGTACATCAACAGTTGGCATGTATACGGTAACCGTTACAAATGCCAATGGATGTACCGACTCCGAACAGATATATGTTGGTAGCAATACCCAGGCGCCTTTGGTATCCATAACTACCAATAGGCCTCAACTTACCTGCAACCATACCTATTCAACCTTGAATGCAACTGCCTCTGGACAAGGATTACTAACCTACCTGTGGAACAATGGCTCCACCAACTCGACCCGTACTGTTGGTGTTGCAGGTACTTACACCGTAACCGTTACTGACGGCGCTAACGGTTGTACATCCACTACTTCTTACAACTTAACATCCAACACCACTCCTCCTACTCCTTCCATCAGCTCATCTGTTGCCGCTTTGACTTGTGCTACAACTAGTGCACAACTAACCGCATCAGGTGCTAATAGCTACGCTTGGAGCACTGGAGCAACCGGATCAAATTTGAATACCACCACTGCGGGAACCTACACTGTGACTGCAACCGGTTCAAATGGATGTACCGCCACAACAACTTATACATTGGCAAGCAACACCACTGCACCATCGAACACAGTAACCGCAAGCGCAGCCGCATTCGATTGCAACACCAACTCAATTACACTCACAGCTCCTGTTTCATCCGCTTACGCTTGGAGCAATGGAAGCACTGCTTCGAGTATCAATGTTACTTCAGCCGGCACCTATAGCGTTACCGTTACCGGATCGAACGGATGTACCTCAGTAGGGACTTCAACTGTCAACAACAACTTTACAACTCCTACTGTATCAATAACTGCAAATACAGCATCGCTTAACTGTAGCACCAATAGCGTGATTTTGACTGCAACCGGAGGAACAAGCTATCTATGGAATACTGGTGCCACATCCGCACAAACCACTGTATCTGCTGCGGGTAATTATACCGTAACTGTTACCGGAACCAACGGCTGCACCTATTCGCGCAACTACATCGTGGTAAACAACAACACTGTACCTACGGCGAACATCACTGCATCCGGCTCAACAACCTTCTGTGCTGGTGGCAGTGTGACTTTGACCGCTTCTCCTTCCAACTCATATCTGTGGAGCAACGGAGCAACAACTCAATCAATTACCGCAACCACTTCAGGCAACTACACCGTTCAAGTTACTGGATCGAATGGATGTACTGCAAACAGCAATGCAACAACCGTAACAGTGAACTCTTCTCCAACTGCAGCAGACGCTGGAGCTGACTTGACCGTCTTCTCTCCCACCTACACTTTGGCTGGTAACAACCCATCTTCGGGAACCGGAACCTGGTCTATGGTGAACTTCGGTGGAACCTTGAGCAACGCCAATCTGGCTTCAGCCGTGGTAAGCGGATTGAATGCAGGTGAGAACAAATTGGTATGGACTATTTCAAATGGAACTTGTACACCATCCCGCGATACGGTGATTGTTACTTACGATGACGGTTGCGGTTCAATTGCACCAGTAGCCATCAACGCCACGGCAAATTCGATTTGCCCTGGCCAAAGTGTAACCCTATCCTTGAACGGAGGAACATTGGGTGCAGGTGCCACTTGGAAATGGTTCAAAGGCGGCTGTGGCTCCAACCAGATTGGAAGCGGAAGCAGCATCGTGGTAACACCTAGCACTACTTCCACATTTTATGTACGCGCCTCAGGAAATTGCGGAACCACCACTTGTATTCCAATTACCATCACTGTAAACAATGCATCGGTACCAAGTCCAATAACCGGCACTCCATTGTGTCCTAATGTAGGAACCACCACATTCACAGTTGATCCAATCCCCGGCGCCACCTTTAACTGGCAGCTACCTACCACCATGACCGCTGTAAGTGGACAAGGCAGTAACTCAATCACAGTAAATGCTACTGGTGGCGGCAGGATTTGCTTGACCAGCACTAACAGCTGCGGTCTTACCAGCACCAGCCGCTGTCAGACCATTGTAAGCAATGTTCCCGATCGCCCAAGTGTAATATCAGGTCCAACACAAGTATGTCCAGGCACCGCCATTGCAACATATTCGGTTAACAATGTAGGTGGTTTGACTTATAACTGGACACTTCCTACTGGCATCACAATTATCGCTGGTCAGAATACCAATTCTATCACCGTCGACTTCGGTTCCAATTTCTCGGCAGGATATGTAAGTGTTTCTGCAACCAATTCAACTTGCAGCACACCCGGACCGTTAAGAAACATGTGGGTTTCGAGAGATGTTCCTCCTCAGCCTAGCAGCATCACAGGAACGAATCCGGTTTGTCCTGGATCAACTGGCGTTACCTATTCGGTTCCTGCCATTAGCAATGCCTCATTTAACTGGACATTGCCAGCAGGAATGACCTTGCTAAGCGGTCAAGGAACGAATTCCATTACTGTGGATGTAGCTTCAAACTTCGTTCAATCGAATTTATCCGTATCTGCAAACAATACCAGCTGTGCCGTAAATGGAACTGCCCGTACAACCACCGTTTATGGAGCATTACCGACAATACCTAGCCCCGTATCTGGACCAAGCGCTATTTGTCCGAACAACAGCACGGTAACCTTCACAACAAACAGCGTAGCTGGAAACACTTACAACTGGATTTTACCTGCAGGCATGACTATTGCATCCGGTAGTGGCACCAATAGCATTACTGTGAATGTGGGTCCAACCTATTCTCAAGGTTGGGTTAAAGTAACCACAACAGCTCCAGGATGTGCGAGCTCCAGTCCAATTCGTTACCATTGGACTGTTAAGGATGTAGTACCAAGTCCAGGAGTCATTACTGGAGATGCCAAGATTTGTCCCGGAACCAGTGGCGCTGTTTACAGTGTACCTAACGATCCAACATTGACTTACCAGTGGAATCTTCCAGCAGGTGTAACCATCGCATCCGGATCAGGATCAAACAGCATCACAGTCAGTGCTTCAGCCTCCTTTACCCAAGGTTGGGTAGATGTAACTGCAACACGCGCAGCATGTAATGTCCCTGGACCATCAAGCAACAAATGGGTGGAGCGCAATGTACCCGACATGCCCGGTTTTGTAAGTGGCGATTCACTGGTAACTCCAGGATCCAATGGCATTACATATTCAGTACCTCAAGATTCAGGTGTTGCTTACACTTGGACCATGCCAACCGGAATGACAGTTGCTTCGGGACAAGGAACGAATTCCATCACTGTGAATGTTGCCAGCAACTTCATTCAAGGTAATATTCAAGTAACCGGAAGCTTCACCAATTGCCCTGCACCAAGCTATATCAGATCCTTCTTTGTGGAGCGAAACATCCCTGCAGTTCCTGATCCAATTGCTGGTCCTGCTGTGGTTTGTCCAAATGCAACTGGCGTGATATACTCTACTACTGGAACACCAGGTGTGAATTATTTGTGGACTGTGCCTACCGGAATGACCATCACATCAGGTCAAGGATTAAATCAGATCTCGGTTAATATCGGAACCTCTTTCATTCAAGGAAATGTGCAAGTGACAGCATATTACGCTGGCGATACGGCTAACCAAAGCTACCCAACCATCAAATGGGTAACCAAGGATGCTCCTCCAACACCTTCGACCATTTCAGGACTAACAACTGTGTGCGGCAACTCAACAAACTTGGTTTACAGTGTAACGGCCATAGCTAATGCAACATTCAATTGGACTGTACCAACTGGTTTGACTTTAGTTTCAGGTCAAGGAACCAATTCCATCATTGTGAATTCAACTAGCAGTTTCATACAAGGTTTGATGACGGTTACCGCAAGCAGTGCTACTTGTCCTGGATCTTCAAGTAACCAGCAGAGCATTACCATTGTCAAGAATGCGCCAGCCACTCCAGCAGGTATAAGCGGTCCGAATCAAATTTGCCCAGGAACACCTGCTACATATAGTGTTGTAAATCCTGTTGCTGGAAACATTTATAATTGGACCATGCCAAGCGGTGTAACTATTACTTCGGGTGCGGGTACCAATACGGTTACCGTAAATGCCGCCAGCAACTTCGGACAAGGTAACATTTGGTTGTCGGCTTCACTTCCAGCTTGCAGCACATCATCAAGCAATGCTGTTTCCAAACTCATTTCAAAAGATGCTCCTGCAACGCCAAGTACCATTTCTGGTCCCGCGTTGGTATGTCCTGGTTCAACCGGAATCGTCTACTCAGTAACGAACACACCCGGTGTTACATACAATTGGACGATGCCGTCTGGAATGACAATCACCTCTGGAGCAGGAACGAACTCCATCACTGTTACTGCAGCCAGCAATTTTGGTCAAGGAAACATCTGGGTTTCGGGATCCAATCCAACCTGCTTGAATGCAACCAGTCAAGCTACGAGTCGACTGATTGCACGGGATGTACCTGCGGCACCGTCGACTATTAGTGGACCCGGAACGGTTTGCCCGAATACTACTGGACATGTTTACTCTGTTACAGCAGTTACAGGTATCACCTACAATTGGACGATGCCAACAGGCCTAACCATTGTGAGCGGACAAGGAACAAATAGTATTGTCGTAGATGCTACATCTACTTGGAGCCAAGGAAACATAAGTGTTACTGCTACCAATAGTACATGTGGTGTAGCCAGCAATGCAACTACCAGACTAATTAACAAGTCGGGTTGCAGAATGGCTGACCAGCAGATTGAAAACAAAATCGATGTAGTATTCACTGCGTTCCCGATTCCTGCCCACGAAGAAGTTATTGTCAAGTTTGAAACTGAAGATGAAGCAGAATATCGAATGGAGCTTTACGACATAAAAGGAACTCTTGTAAAGACAAGAAGTGAGATGTCTACACCAGGCAAAAACCTAATGGTAATGGATGTTAGAAGTCTTATGAGTGGTATCTACATGATGCGCATAAACGGATCAAACGGCCATCAAGGAAATGTTCGAATAGTGGTACAGTAAACTAACGAAAATGACTACAAAAAGGGGGGCGACAATTCTGTCGCCCCCCTTTTTGTAGTTTTACTTCTGAAAAGATTATTTGGAGAAGTACAATCTTGTAATGAAGATACCGTTTCCATCATCCTTACCGGCATCAGACTCTACTCCGCTGGCAATGTGAACCAGCTTCCACCCAGCCTTTGTCATTTCATTCATTTTTGCAGCAATGATGGCATCGTTGGCTGCAATGTTACCGAAATTGATTCCAGCAAGAGAGAAGAAGTTGAGCAACTTGGTTTCTTTCAAATTCTCACCTTCTTTCTTCAAATCTCCACGCTTAACATCTCCTTGTTTTGATTTTCCCTCTTCACGCTCAGTGGTGATGGCAGCGATATCAATGGCACCTTGGTTCTCGATTAGTCGAGAACGACCCATACCTCCAGGTACAATTGACTCAACAATAGTAATTACTTTAAACTCCTGTGCGAGCGACAAGGCGGCGGTGGAACATACGATAAGTGCAGTAAGCAGTACTTTTTTCATTTTGGTTTAGGATTGATTAAGATTGTTATAATTGATTATGATTTCAAAACTATGGATAAAAAAGCGAAATATGGGTTCGGCTTAAGCACACACCAGATAATCATCCAACTTATATGTTTAATTTCCAACAAATTGAACTGTGTCAAACAAAGATTAACTTTACAATTTGTTTTTATATGATAGTAGGTATAGGTATTGATTTGATAGATGTTGCCAGGATTGAAAAACTTATTGTAGAATCCAGCGGATTCAAAGAGCGGGTATTTTCTCCAACAGAAATCGACTACTGTGATTCAGGTAAAAACCGCTTTGAAAGGTATGCAGCCCGGTTTGCTGCAAAAGAGGCATTTGCCAAGGCAACTGGTTTGGGCATTTTCGGTAGCATATCCATGAATGAGGTGTTTGTTATTCATCAAAGCGATGGAAAACCAGAACTTCAGTTTTCAACCAAGGCCAAATCCATTTTGGATCAAATAGGGATCGATAAAATACATCTTTCCCTATCTCATTCCGATCACTCGGCAATTGCTACAGTGGTACTTGAAAAAATGTAGTATTTGAATTACAAACTCGATTTGGTGGGGAGTAAATCAAACTATGTTACTGATATTCAAATATATAAATCGGTCTATTTATCCATTTTTTCGCATTACTAAATCTTCACAAACCATTGATTTCCAACATATATTTTTTGTAATTATGCAGTAGGATAGTTCCCATCTATCCAACTCATAAATTCTAACCTAACTTCGTAAGCTCAAGGGGTTTATGAATAAATTTTACATTTTTTTTGTAAGTAAAATCGGAGTTATCTTGTGGTGCCTTCGAAAATGTGACTTTTCATTTTTAAAGTTCTCTTTTCTTGTTTTTGGGGTTTTGGCATCCACTCATTCCCAATCACAAGTATTGGATGCGCTGCCAACATCATATTCTGCATTCGGATTACGAACACTTCGCACCGCACACACAACTTCATTCATACCTCCGACATACCCTGCTGTGGCCGGATCATCGTATATTCCAACTACGGTTAATGGTGCTGCTATTCGAGTAAGAAGGAGCTCGGATGACGCCCTACAAGATGTCGGTATGTTGGCGAATGGCCAGTTAGACCAAGCGTTTTTGCTGAATTTTATTGGTGGTCCAAATTATATAACCTTTTCTGAAGACTTAACCTCATCAACTTGGAGTAAAGTAGGTGGCACCATAAGTGCCAATGCACAATTCGCTCCGAATGGCTCTAACACAGCCGATGTGTTTTTAGAAACCACACCAAGTAACGAGCACTTCGTTGATTTCAACTATACGACCCCAACCACATCAACCGCTTATATTTTCAGCGCTTGGGTAAAACCGATCAACCACACCAACAGGCAATTTGTACTCCGTGGTGTATTCGTGAATGGAATGCACAGTTCGTTTATTGTTATGGATCTCAACACAGGAACCATTGTATCTAACAACGGTGGCCTGTGGAGCAATACAACCATAACTCCTGCTGCAAACGGTTTTTACCTTATCAGAGGCACTTACACCACTCCATCATCCATTCCTACATTAAACGATCTCATTTTTCGATTACAACATTTCGAGGCCAATCCTCAAGCCAATATCTATGCAGGCAGCACAACAGTCGGCACTGCCATTTGGGGATGCCAGCTACAGCCAGGGCCCAATGCTTTAGGATATACACCGACATCGAATACAGCCCAATTTACAGTGCCCGACGGATTCGTCCAAACTTGGTATGACCAGTCGGGATCAAATCGACATCTGACACAAACAAATCTAAGCAACCAACCGCTAATCGTGAGCCAAGGGGTGTTGCAAACATCTCAAAACGGAAAACCAACCGTCGTATTTCAAGGAAACGGTGGATATGTCACATCGACCTTTCTGACAAATGCCTCTGGGTCGTTCAGCGCTACCAATTCCACACTCAATATGGTTGCCCGATGGAATAGCATAAACGGAGCAGGCAATTCCGATATGCCATTTGGTATTGGAGTTATCAATGATGTTAGAAGAGGTAGAAATTTCCTTCGTTCAGGTAACATGCAACTTGCCTACAATGGCAACTCGAATAACATCGCTTCCACAAATCTATTGGTGGATACCATCGGTAACCATCGCATTTTTTCAGCCAATCAAAATGGAACTGCTTTAATCCTTTCGGAAGATGGAATTGAAAACAATCTAATTCTACCAGCAACTGTTTTGACTCCGTGCGTAGGTATTGGAATGGGACAACCCAACAACCCAACCTCAACTGCGGATCATCTCAGCTCGATATCCATATCTGAGGGTATTGTATTTCCGGTATCTCTAACCGCCAATGAAAGCCGAATTCTGAATTGTGATCAGAGCATCTACTACGGAATCAATACCAATCTCCCTGGCCTGGGCATTTACGTTACCACCGTTCCAGTTACAAATTCATGCCAACTCGCATCAGAACAAGTATACTGGAACAACAGCACACTTTCGAAAGTAACCAATACCAATGGCGAATTGGTGAAAACCACTACATCCGTTTGGGATGGTGGTGGTGCATCCATGAATTTGGTGCATGACAATGGATACCTACAGTTCAGAGCCATTGAAACGAATCGATCTCGCATTTTGGGACTTAACCAAACATTTACTGGCGTCTCTAACCTGAACATCCAGTACGGAATCTGGCTTCAAAATAATGGACTCATCGGTATTTACGAATCGGGGAACTTGGTAGGCAATAATTTCGGAACCTATGCGGCCAACGATACTTTCAAAGTAGCAGTGGAGTCGGGAGTGATCAAATATTATCGCAACGGACGGATGTTCCATACCAGCACCGCAGCCTCTCCAACACTTCCACTATTAGCCGTAGCTGCTTTGCAAGATATTGGAGCAACTGCCTCCCAGGTTCGTATTGTCAATCTTACGAATGGTACATTTAACGCCGTTGCATTGAACGCAGGATCCAATGCAGTATATCAGTGGAAACGCAATGGCACCAATACGGCCACCAACACCAGTACACCACCTCCCTTCGTAACCAACGCCAACGATTCGATCAGATGCGAGCTGACCCTTAGCGATTGTGCCACCGGTATCATCTCATCCAATACCATTCAAATCCTAAATGTATCCCAGAACCCATCCACTGAATTTTACATCACTAGTGGAAGCGACACGGCCGGATGCAAACTTGCTCGTGAGCAGGTACGATGGAAATTCACTAATCTCAACAATGCGGCACGATTAATCACATCGGGTAATAATGCCAGCAAGGCTCTAACCAATGCATGGGACGCATCAGCACTATCCAACAATCTTGTCCATGCTGGAGGATACATGGAATTCACGGTTCCACAAAATAACCGAACTGTAGCGGTTGGACTAACTCCATCTTATACCGGACCTTCTGTTAACAATATCCCTTATGCAGTTTATCTGAACAATTCCGGAGTTTTGCAAGTATTTGAATCGGGAGTGTCCCGTGGTGTTTTCGGAAACTATGTTGCTAACGATGTATTCCGTATCGGCTGGGTGGGGAATGAAATCCGCTACTACAAAAACCAGATCCTTTTTTACACAAGCACCCTTGCTCCCACTATATCTATGTCGGTGCAAGCCGCACTCTATGAAATCGGAGCAGCTGCCAACAATGTGCATGTTGGTAATCCATCCACAGGGGTATTCACTGCGCATGTGATCAATGGAAACGGGACATACAATTTTAGCTGGGTACTCAATGGCACCATCGTTCAAAGCGGCCCTTCAAGCACTTATACAAATACCAACCTCACATCAGGCAACACCCTTGTTTGTAATCTCGCTTACAGCGGATGTTTCTCAGGACCGTTGGTATCCAACACCATCACCATTGAAAACAAAGCACCGGATCCCGACCTCAAGCTATGGATTACTGCAATAAAAAATCCAAATGGGTGCTTCAAGGCCAATGAGCAAGTGGTTTGGCGACATCTAGGTCTGGAAAACCGGGAAAGAACTCAATTCAACGGCAACTCAGTTACCAAAACAACCGTAGCAGGCTGGAATGCGGCAGCCATGTCGCATAATACCATCCAGAACCAAGGCTATGTGGAGTTCACCGCCACAGAGATCAACAAATCCAGAATCGGTGGACTGCAAAACGGATATGCGGGCAATAACTACATCAATGTCCAGTATGCTCTAAACTTAAGAAGCAACGCTACAATAGAGATTTTTGAAAGTGGTGTATCTAGAGGTAGTTTTGGTACTTATGCCTCAGGTGACACGCTACGCATCGGTATCGAAAACAATGTGGTGCGATATTACAGAAATGGCTACCTGTTATACAGCAGTCCCGTTCCACCACCTGCTACCATGCAATTCATTGCCGTTTTGAGCGACATAGGTTCTACCATAACCAACGCACGGGTTTTGAATTTCACGAACGGGGATTTTCAAGTAAACTCTTTGAATAGCGGCCTTCCTAGCTATGACTGGAAGCTCAACAATATTTCTACCGGAGTCAGTTCTACCACCTACTCAAACACTGGATTATCAACGGGAGATATCATAAGGTGTGACATGACCTTGTCAGGATGTTTGACAAACACCATTCCCTCAAACACCATTGCCATTCTAGATCCACTTCCACCACCCTCACTCGGATTCCACATTCAAGTTAATTCCAACGCATCAGGTTGTTTACTAGGTGGCGAAGAGGTAAAATGGCGCATCAACAGCCAAGAAAACGCTGCTAGATTGAGTGTAAACGCAAACAGTCTTAGAAAAACAACATTGGCAGGATGGAATGCTGGATCCATCGGATTCAACACGGTTTCCAACAATTCCTATTTGGAATTCATCGCATCCGAAACAAACACCAATCGCGTAGCAGGATTAAGTGACTTATACTATGGCACCGCCATTTCCGCCGTTCAATATGGCATATACTTGTTCAACAATGCAACCTTTGCTGTTTACGAGTCTGGTAACAACAGGGGGTCATTTGGAAACTATGCTTCGGGTGACACTTTTGCCGTTTCGCTTGAATCTAATGTGATTCACTATTATAAAAATGGCATCAAATTCTATACAAGTTTGGTGTTGCCAACCGGAGGCTTGTACCCAAAGGCTGTACTCAATGAGATAAATGCCACGGTAACAGATGCTGTAATATGGAAAAGAACAACGGGAAGCTATTCCGCTGTAGTCGCAAACGGAACACCAGGCTATACATTGGATTGGCATTTGAATAATTCATCAACCGGCATTACAACATCTAATTACACATACAACACAGCCCAACCCGGAGATAGTATCCGATGCTTTCTAACCCCGACTGGTTGCTTGAACCAACAAATCCCTTCAAATAAAATCCGGTTCCGACTGCTAGAACCAAATCGTTCTATTGGATTTTTCATTGAAGGGGTGTTCAACCAATCTGGTTGCGCACTTGCTGTTGAGAATGTGGTATGGCGTTTTACACGATTCAATGATGAACAAAGGATATTGCGAAATGGAAACTCCATTTCAAAAATATTCTCAGCGGGTTGGGACATGGGTGCTGCATCGTACAACACCGTCAAAAATGGCGGATATCTGCAATTCACCGCCAGTGAAACCACCACTGCGCGTATGGCAGGACTGAGCGCCACTTATGGCGGCTCTGGATATGGCACCATTCAATTTGCATTCTACCTTCAAGCCGGTGGTGTGTTGGGTATATACGAGTCAGGTGCCAACCGAGGAAACTTCGGCACTTATGCAGTAGGTGATGTATTTCGAATTCAATCAGAGGGAGGACAGGTCCGTTATTATAAAAACGGAACACTACTTTACACAAGTTTGGTGGCGCCTAATATGCCCATGATTGCGCATGCATCCTTAAACAACATAGGATCAACCATCACTAACGCCAAAATCTACAATTCTAATGCTGGCACATTCCAAGCTGCATCCTTTCAATCATCACTGAATCCTATTTACACTTGGAAATTGAATGGTGTGACAGTACAAACAGGCTCAAGTGACACTTACACGAACACCACATTAACCCAAGGAGATACAATCACCTGTGTAATGAATCTAAACGGTTGCCTGTCATCATTCAATTACACATCGAACATCATCGAAATCAACAATGCACCACAGCAGGCACCTGATTTCTGCATTCTAGGAAATGCGACAAATCTGAATTGTAGTGTGGCCAGAGAGGATGTGAAATGGAAACTGAGTGATTTAACTGCAAACATGAGCACCTCAAATGGCAATACTGTGGAAAAAATATCGGGAGCCGCAGCATGGAATGGAGGTGCAGCATCTTGGAATGCAGTTGAAAACAACGGTTTTTTTGAATTCACAGCTGTTGAAACGAATAAGCTGAGGATGGCAGGCTTGAGCTACAATAACACCAATGCGCTGAATACGACCATACAGTTTGCCATTCAATTGCTGGCGGATGGCACATTCGCTGTAATTGAATCAGGAACATCTAGAGGTAATTTCGGCCCATTCAATGGCGGAGATGTCTTTAAGATTGCTATTGTGTCAAATGTGGTTAAGTATTATCGCAATGACAACCTGATATACATAAGCACACTCATACCTATCCTGCCATTGGTTGTAGATGTTTCCATTTTTGACTTAAATGGAACCATTTCAAACGCCACAGTCACCAATCCCAACAACGGTTCATTTTATTCAAACATCATAAGTGCAGGAACCTACCGATGGGAATTGAATGGCCTCGTAGTACAAAACAGCCCATCCTACACTTATACGAATAACAATCTTTCAAACAACGATACCATTGTTTGCGTTCTAACAACCAATCTACCTGGATGCAGCACCCAAGTTGTAAAATCAAATAAAATCATTTACCAGTTTATTCAACCTGCCGGATCGGAGTTTTACATTCAACCAGCAAACAATGGAGGACAGTGCTATAGAAGTGTCGAACAGGTGAAATGGCGCAGTAATAGCATTACCAATAGTGCTATGAATTTAACTGGATTCAATGATTTAGTTAAGGTACAATATAATGCAAACTGGAATGCAGGTGCCGCCTCATGGAACCAAGTTTACAACAACGGCTACTTCGAGTTTACTGCACAGGAAACCAACAAAGCACGAGCCGCAGGCTTGAGTGTCAACAATTCGTCTGGAAATTTCTCTTCTATACAATTCAACATCTACCTTCTCAGCAATGGAACTTTCAATATTTATGAAAGTGGATTGAATCGAGGATCATTTGGAAGTTATACAACAGGAGATGTTTTCAGAATTGCCATTGAGAACAATCTGGTTCGATACTACAAAAACGGAGTGGCCTTTTACACCAGCCAGATCATTCCAACACTCCCCCTAATTGCAGATGCTTCATTTTATGATGTGGGAGCAACCCTAAGGACTCCGAAAATATCCAATTACCACGATGGCACTTTCACGGCAACACCCATCAACAGTGGTGCATCACCATCCTATGTTTGGAAGGTAAACCAGAATGTGGTTCAAACGGGTTTATCCAACAACTACACCAACACTGGATTGAATATTGGAGATACGCTGAGTTGTCTTATGACGACATCAAATACCTCATGCATGCCGTTTCAGATTGGAACCGATACAATAATCATCCAAGCTAGCCAACCGGCTACCTTTGATTTGGCAATAGTTTCAGGAACCGATTCAGCCACCTGCTCCCGTGTTACCGAACCCATCCAATGGAAAAAATCGGATTTATCCAATGACATGGTGATTACGGGACCTGGAGGTGTTCGAAGAATCACCGGAGCCGCATGGGACGGAGGAGCCGCTAGTTGGAATATGGTACATAACAACGGCTACTTTGAATTCACAGCTACAGAAGTGAACAAGGCACGAATGATCGGTCTCAGCACAACCAATACAGGAAGCGGATTCACAGGTATTCAGTTTGCCATTTATCTGAAATCAAATGCCCAGTATGAAATCAGGCAGTCAGGTGCTCAAATAAATGTTGCGTCTCCTGCCTTTGCTACCGGTGATGTATTCCGGATTGCCATCGACAATCAAGTTGTCAGATATTACAAAAATGGAGTGATGGTATATCAAAGCTTGATCACTCCATCGCCCCCACTGATTGTGGATGTTTCTTTTTACGACGGTGGCGGAAGCATCATCAATGCCAAAGTCAACAACCTTAGCAATGGTATTTTCTCTGCAACACAAGTAAACGGAGGGTTGGGTGGCACTTATCGATGGAAGTTAAATGGCACTCAAGTAGCCTCTGGTGTTTCCAGCACATACACAAACCTTAACCTTACAACAGGCGATCAGATCCAATGTGAGTTCATTTCCGGACTTACAGGTTGTTCGCAAGTTTCCCTCGGCTCAAACATCATAACCAGCGAAACCATCGGTCAGCCTGGAACAGATTTTGCCATAACCGCGAATGCAGTACCCTTTGCATGTGCGCAAGCAGTGGAAAATGTAAAATGGAAAAAGGTTGACTTGACACCAAACACGGTAGTTACAGGAATTAACAACCTGCAAAAAACAGCCGACAACTCCCAATGGAATGGCGGTGCTTCATCCTGGAACCGCGTTTCCAACAATGGTGCATTTGAATTCACCGCCTTGGAAACCGACAAGACCCGCATGATCGGTCTAAGTTCTACAAACCTTGGATCCGACCAAACGAGTATCCGATATGGAGTCATGTTGGAAAATACCGGATTGTTCAAAATCTATGAATCAGGTACCTACCGTAACATTTCAGGAAACTATCTGTCAGGGTCTGTATTCCGAATCGCAGTTGAGGCAAATGTGGTGAAATATTATTTCAATGGGTTGCTCCAATACACAAGCACCCTTGCCCCTACTCTTCCATTGATAGCAGATGTTTCCATCTATGAGATCGGAGGAACCGTTGGTAATCCGAAAATATTGAACTATACCAATGGCGTTTTTTCAGCGAATGTATTAGGTGGGGGTGCACAACCCATTTACGAGTGGAGCCTGAATGGTGCAACTGTTCAAACAAGCACATCACTCACTTACACCAATACCAACCTGGTTTCAGGCGATCAACTCAGCTGCGAAATAATCCCCAACTTGGCTGGTTGTATCAATGTGGCTCCAATTGTTTCAAACACTATATACATTGGAACATCCGATCCAGCACAGAGTGAGTTTCATATCAAAGGAGTTGTGAATCCTACAGCCTGCAATATGCTCACTGAATCCATCCAATGGAAAAAATCAGATCTGGTGAATGTGGCAGCTTCAACCAACAATCTGATCAAAACACAATCAGATGGCATCTGGGATGGTGGAGCAGCCTCCTGGAATGCCGTTGCCTTGAATGGTTACTTCCAATTCACTACCGGTGAAAATAACAAAGCAAAAGCAGCAGGTTTGAGCATCACCAACACCGCATCAAGCAACACGACTATCCGCCATGCGTTTGTCATGACAGCTCTGGGTGAATTGCGAATCATGGAGTCAGGAACCGATCGCGGCATTTCAAATACCTATGCACCTGGTGACCTATTGCGAATTAGTATTGAGGTGGTAACTGGAGTAAACCGTGTGCGATTCTATAAAAACAGCTTGCTGTTGTACACATCCACAGTTGCCGTAACCACTCTACCCATGCTTGCAGATGTTTCCATCTACCAGATCGGAGGCACAATACAAAATGCAAGCATATCCAACCTGAATAGTGGAGAAATCACCGCTTCAACCGTCAACATGGGTACACCAACCTTTCAATGGTTGTTGAACGGGACAGTTGTCCAAACCGGTTCTTCTGCAACTTACATCAACCCAAGTTTGACACACAACGATCAGGTAACTTGCGTGGTTACACCAGGTTTGAACGGCTGCAACAACACACAAATCATATCCAACCTAACGGTTTACAATGGCCCGTTTTTAACAATCACAAACCCACCGCCGGCTTGTACGCCTTCAACCGTCAACCTGACTTTGCCTACCGTTACAGCTGGAAGTCCCTCAGATTTGGTTTTGACCTATTGGATGGATGCCGCTGCAACCATTCCATTGACAAACCCAACAATGGCCACCGCTGGCACTTATTACATTAAAGGTGTACGAAGAAGCAATTGTCCTGCAGATATAAAACCCGTCACCGTTACAATCAACACGGCTCCTGCAGCCGATATCACAAGCACCAGTGGCAACCAGATCACCTGCAACAGTACTTCCATACAACTGGATGCTTTAGGAACAGGAAGTTATTTGTGGGACAATGGATCCACTGCATCATCTAGAACAGTCAATTCTGCTGGAACTTATTTAATGACCGTTACAGGAGCCAATGGATGTACCCGTCAAGCGACCTATACCGTATTCCAGAACACAACACCCCCGGTTTCATTCATCAACGGAAACACCTCACCCATTTGCCAGGGCGCTACAGTTACCTTGCAATCGGTACCAACCATATACAACAATGCGATACGCTTTGACGGAATAGCGCAGTACGCTGAACTTGGAGATTACTTCAGCTATCAGGATTTCTCAATCGAGATGTGGCTAAGGCCAGGTTCTGTTCAGACACCATCAGCCACAATCATCGACAATAATCATATTCCAGGAGTGCGTAGTTGGGTAGTACAACAAAATGCAAGCTTGACGAACCAGTACCAATTCACTTGCTTTAACACACAAGGTGCTTCTGCAACCGTATCCTTTACACTTGCCGCCAATTCTTGGCAACATGTTTCATTGGTCAAGTCGCCCAGCGCATTAACCGTATTCATAAATGGCAACCAAACTGCCACTACACCATGGTCATTAGGAGCTATCGCATATGATGGCAGCCAACAGTTAAGATTGGGTAAATGGGGAGGAGGAACAAGGTTCTGGAACGGACAAATGGATGAAGTTCGCTTTTTCAACAAGGATATATCAGCTGCCCGAATTTCCGCAGACATGACGAGTTGGTATGTGCAAAACACGACCAACCTGATCTCCGTTTACAAAATGGACGAGCCAGATAATTCACTGATAATTGCCAATGCCACAAATTATGTTGCCGGCAATGGAACGGTATACGGAGGAGCAAACTTCCTAACATCTGGCATTCCATTATCATCATCATTTACCTATGCTTGGAATCCTAGTGGCAATACCAGTAGTTCAATCAGTTTCATTCCAACAGGAACTATTGTTTACAGCGCTTTGGTGACAGGAACCAATGGTTGCACCAAACTAGATACCACGGAAATAAGTGTCAGTCTAAATGGAGTTGCCACTGTAACCGCTGTAACACCCGGTTGCCAGAATACCATTCCTGGCACTATTACCATCACCGGAAGTGGCGCAATCGCTCCTTATACATTTTACTATACTTTAAACGGGGTACCAACCAGTTCCACTACTCCAATCAACTCATCTTCGATTACCATTCCTGTTCCCAATACAACTGCAGGAACATATCTATACGACATCAATAATCTAACCTATGCCAATGCCTCCTTTTGCCTTCAGTCACAAACTGCACAGGCTTCCGTAACTGTTAACCCTGAACCATTGATTACTGCGGTAACACCGGGATTCATTTGTGGCTCGGGCACGGCAAACATCAGCGCATCATCCACATCTAGTGTGAATTGGTTTACGACCCCGTCAGGTGGAACAGCCATATTCAGCGGCAGCACATACACAACGCCGATACTAACATCAAGCACAACCTACTATGTATCCGCTCAAAGCACACAGGGTTGTACAACTTCTACAAGAACTCCAGTAGATGTTGATGTGGAGTATCCCGGAATGTGGCTAGGATATAGCTCCGACTGGGATACACCATTCAACTGGGGCTGCTCACAATTGCCTACTGCCACCACCGATGTAACCATACCGACCTCCCCAATTGGAAACTTCTTCCCTATGGTGAATTCATCAGGAATCTCCGTATGCCGAAACCTTTCAATAGATCCAGGTGCTTCGGTAACTATTTCAAACCTTCGTAGCTTGTCGATTTATGGAAACATCAACAACAATGGCTCTAGCAATTGGGGCACGGGAGAAATGCGGTTTATGGCAGCCAATCAACAACAAATATCCAGCGCAAGTGCACAAACAATTGGGAAAATCCATGTCAATAACAGTACACCATACAATGCCGTTAAACTTAACACCGACTTGATGGTTCAACAACAAGCCACCTTTGTTGATGGAGTAATTGATTTAAATGGAAAAACATTAACTGTTGGAACCAACACAACCAATGGATTACTTACAGGCTTTGGACTTCAAAGCTATGTTAACAGCAATGGAGGGTTTTTAAAAATCAATATCAATACAAACTCTTCTTACACATTTCCAGTGGGAGATTCTTTGTATTACACTCCATACTCAATAACATTCAATTCGGGGGCTGTTGTTGGATCAGATATCCGTGTAAAAGTAGTTGATGCCCCTCAACCCAATTTGAGTCCGACCATCGATAAAATAACCAGATATTGGACAGTTGAGCCTACTGGCTTATTGAGCAATAAAAACTACGATGCATTTTATACCTACGCAGGATCATTTGAAATTATAGGTGCTGGACCTTTATTCCCTGTAAAATACAGTACTACCAGTACACAAACTGGCTGGAATGGTAGCCCAGGGTCATTGGTAACTGCCATCACAGGAACCTCTGGATCACATAACGCCTCAAATTTCACTTTGGAATGGTTTGGACTTACAGACTTCTCTGATTTCACAGCCGCAGGAAACAATGTTCCATTGCCTGTGGAATTATTGAGTTTTGATGCAAAGCAACAAGGTAAGGATGTCTTGGTATCTTGGATTACAGCCAGTGAGTTAAACAACGACCGTTTTGAAGTCGAACGCAGCCAAGATGGAATTGATTTTACTTGGATTGGGACTAGAGTTGGAAATGGGACTACTTCCATTATGCACTCATATAGTTTGTTGGACAATGAGCCTAAAAACGGAATCAACTATTATCGTTTGCGCCAAATCGATTTGGATGGATCCGAAAAAACAACTGATCCCGTTGCCGTTGTTTTCCGTAACGAACAATCACCCATCTCTCTATTTCATGATGCGGCTCTGGGCTCCATAGTCATCCAAGCTACCAATGAGGATGGGTCGGCAAGGTTTACATTGTTCGATGCCTCTGGAAAAGTTGCATTTAAATATGAAACAACTATACCTGAAAATTGGAACTCAGTGATTAAATTGCCTGATCTATCCAAAGGTGTCTATTTGATCAGATGCGAGGTGAATGGCTTCTCATCTAATCTGAAGATCGTTATTCCCTAGCAGGTACTTATGTCTTTTTTTTATATTTGGGCAAATCGTTTATCCAAATGAAAGCGTCTGTCCTTACAATTGCATTTTGCATACTGCCTCTGATCGGCATATCTCAGGAATACCGATCAACTAACCTACAAATACCACTCAGAGGAGTCATCAATCTCGAGATTGACGAGCACGATCCAGATGTGCAAGTGCTGCGCAAAGCCTTACCAAAACCGCATCCGGGAGCCGACAAACAGACCATAAAAAAAGCAAAAGCTGATTTGGAACATTACCGTAAGGTTAGCGCTCCGAGCAAACAATTCAAGTCAGAATCAACGGCACCAGCTCCGGTAATGTACCGGAACTTTCTAGGCAACGGATTCAACGGTTATGTACCAAACGACAATGATATTGCCATTTCGAATGGAGACATGGTTTGCTCCGTATCCAATTCAAACATCTGGAGCCGCAATCTTAATACGAATACAACTTACGGAAGCTATACGCTTCACTCCATTTCGATCGGCTTAGGTCTACAGCAAGAGGAATTTGACCCAAAGGTTTTTTACGATCCGCAAGAGGATCGTTTTGTGGTATTGTTCCTGAATGGGTTCACCGATAGCACCAGCAATATCGTGGTAGGGTTTTCGCAAACCAATTTATCCAACGGAGCTTGGAATTTTTATGCCTTGCCCGGGGATCCGCTTAATAACAATTTATGGACGGATTATCCGATGATGGCCATGACTGATGACGAGCTATTCATAACTGTCAATCTGTTATACAATGACTCTACCTGGCAGGCTGGATTCAATGAAACCGTTATATGGCAGATTCCCAAAGCAGACGGCTTCCAAGGAAACTCCTTGAACCCAACATTGCACTCCGGCATCGCATACAACGGACAGCCGTTGCGGAACCTATGCCCGGTGAAAGGAGGAAGCACTTTGTACGGACCTAATATGTATTTCCTTTCAAACCGGAACTTCACTACAGGAAACGACACCATTTTCCTCGTGGAGCTATCCGGCTTAGCCGCTTCCAATCCAACCCTATCCGTTACTCCGCTCCTATCAAACATCCGTTACCGGATGCCTTTGGATGCTATTCAACCGTTCCAGGACCTGCTCATCGTGAACGATGCACGAAATCAAGGGGCATTCATCGAAAACAACCGAATCCAATTTGTCTTCAATACGCTCGACACCATCACCGGAAAGACTGGATTCTACCATGGACAAATAGACTTGTCAGGTGCTCCGACATTGAATGGAGATATCCACAGCGTAGATACGCTTTACTTAGGATATCCGAACATCGCCTATGCAGGTACCGGTCCGGGCGACAACCGATCCATCATCAGCGTCTTGTTGTCGTCATCCACATTCCAACCAGGAACAGGAGCGATACTTTCAGACGGAAATGGAGCATATTCACCAGTAACCGTAATCAAACAAGGTCTTAGTTACACCAATATGTTGAATGGAAGCGAACGATGGGGAGATTATACAGGATGCCAAACCCGCTATAACCTTCCAGGTTGGGTTTGGGTAAATGGATCCTACTCCTTGGTGAACCACACAACAAGGACTTGGATTGGAGAGCTGACTGCAACTTCCGGTGTGTCGGTCCCTGAATTGAATACCAAAATTGCGGATGCCTTGCTGTTTCCAAATCCGAGTACAGACCGAACTGAGATACAATTCGAATTGAAGACAGATGATTTCATAACATTGGATGTATATGATCTAAACGGAAAAATCATCAAGCATTTGTACGGAGGATCACTTAAATCAGGATCAAATAGCATTTCATTTAACACCCAATTCTTGACAAAAGGAACCTATGTGCTTCAAATCAACTCAAAGCAGTCGGGTATAATAGCGAACAAGCAATTAGTCGTTCAATGATAATCGATTATCGAAACAGTCGTTCGGTATATAAACCTGTTGAAGTTTCCAGCTTGATAAGATAAACTCCAGTATTCCATGATCGGGCATCCAAGCGGATTTGAGTGGAACTAGAACCTTTCAACTGTTGTAACAGTCTACCGCTAATGTCATAAACCCATACTTGCTTAATGGGACTCAAAGAATTAACATACACCCATCCATCAGTAGTGGGATTCGGATATAATTCAAAATCGGACCCATCGATCTCATTAAGACCCGAAGGAAGTATCACAACATTTTGAGTGGTGTTAGTAACAATGGGCTGATTGAAATCAAAATAAATGTAAGCCGTATTCAAGATCTCATCCCCCGCTGCGCAGTTGGTAGCAGGACGGATTCGATAACGAACATTTCCATGACTGAGTGGCTCATTCACATTGCTATCAGGGAGATTGATGTTATAGAATCGGAAAAAAACCTTACGACTCATCATATCCACAGAAACGGGGTGACTAGATGATAGAATTTCCATAGTTGAAAGATCTAACAATGGACTGATTGTATCGGTAATTACAACAGTAAAGGCCGTATCGGTTCCGGTGTTTTGAAAATTAATGGTGTATTCCAAATCAAGACCTGCCGCCACAGTGCTTATATCCAAATCATTATTTGGAGACACCAGCTTGTTGTTGGGATCATAAGAACCTGTTACTTGTGTCAACACCGTATCAATATTGTTTACGGGAGTTAAATCCAACGGATCTGTTACCGAAGCAATCGACTGTATCCATGTTCCTAATACAGCTGTAGAGTCCAATTTGTATCGAACCCACCAATTGGCTACTTGAGTAGGATTCAGATTATAATTAAAAGTGGCAGTGTTACCATTAAATGCCGTGCCTACGGATGGGGTAATCGAATCGACAGAAAGATTAGTGCTATTAAGCAGCAAATTCAGAATCCCTGACTTTGAAGTTGTACCTACATTCTTCAAGGAAAGCACTGCTGTGCCAAAAAAGCCCGGTCGCATGGCACCCATGAATAAAGAAACCTCTAAATCATTTTGATTGGGTATGGGTTGTAAGGCAAAGTCATTTAAAGAATCCACTTGATTGCTGGTACCCAAAGGAAAAAAAGCAGTGTGTCCGGATGGCACCGCCGTATAATAGCTAGGAGGATTAGGTATTGTTATGTTGAAATTATTACCATCATTAACGCCAATTTGATAAGCACCGTTGGCCCAAATATTCAAGCTAGTTGCGCCGCTTTGTAGGTTTACCAGTTTCAATGCATTTATATCATTTCCATCAAAAACATTATTGGTATTAAAATCGAAATAACAAGTACCTCTAACCAAATTGGCATCGGTACCATATTTGGCTACATAATTGCATGAATTCAACTGTGGATCTGAAATGTAAAAGGATGCGAAATAAGCCGATCCGGTTACCGGACCTGTAAGGTAAACATCATTGGTTGAAGCAGCCATACCCCATACATTCAGCGTAGCGAAACTGTTGGCGAAGGTAGCTCCTTGTATCACTTGTCCGGTTAAATCGACTTCAATAAGGTAACTCATATCATAGGACTGCAAAACAGATGGTGATAGTGAGGCGGTATAATCCAGCAAGTAGGTTCCAAATGTATTTGATGTGACTCCTAAAGTGGAGTTGGTATAACCAGAAATAAAAATACGATTAGCGTTCCTACATGCTGCATACATTCTTGATTCGGTAGCCCCATATCTGGAAACACTATTCCATGCTCCTGCACTGCTCAAACGAGCCATATAAGTAGTGAAATTGGATGAGGTGAGCGTTACACTCCCAAACTGAGCGCTCCCATTGAAGCTTCCAATAAAATAAGCTCCATTGTTGTCGGCCAGGACTTCAGTACGCCACCAAGAGCCGGCTCCATTTGGAGCCTTAAACCAATGATATGTTCCATTGGTATTTATTTTTGCAACAAAATCGCGCAAGATTCCGGATGTATTTAATACTCCAGCTGCGCCAAAGTTCAGCGTTCCATTGGCAGATCCACTGAAATAACAAGTACCATCAGGCGCCATAGACAAACTCATGCCGAGATGGGTGGTGCTGGGAGCGCTGAATGAAGAAGCGTTAGTCCAGGTACCTGACGAATCGGCGAAAGCCCAAAACAAATTACAAGTAGTCGTATCAAGAACAGTTCCAGCAACTGACACTGGTGAAATTCCGGTAAACGGCGCTGTAATGGCTATTCGGTCGGTACCGTTTCCGGTGATTCGAATCAGATCAGAATTGATATAATTGGTTCCAGGTGCGATCGGGATTTGTCGAGACCAAATAACAGTTCCATCAGGGCCGTACTTAACCACAAAGGAACTTGACCCGGAAGGGATGGTTAAAGGATGAGGAAAACTGGTGAGCGTAGTTGAGTAACTGGGAATGGTGTTGGTGCCGAACAATCCCGCCACATAAACATTATCGTTGTTGTCGCAATAAATACCACCTAAAACAACCACAGAACCGCAGGTCAATGATCGAGCCCAAAGGATAGAATCGTTGGCATCGCGCTTGACGATATAAGCACCGAGGGTTCCATTGGATGCAAAGATGGATGAACCAATTTGCAGGGTGCCTGAATAGGTACTTCCGTTGACAAGATTACCCATACCATCGGTTGCCACGCGATAACCAGGGTGTATGACCGAACCAGGGGCCTTGTCGGTAAATGCGTTAACAAACTGCTGACCAAAGCTATAATGTATAATTCCAAGGCAATATACAAGAACTATAATGGCAATCCGTGACATATTTCATAAGTTTGATAATAGGACGTAAAAAAGGGCACCTAAGTTGGATTCCTAAATATATTAAATTGAATATTATAAATAGGATTAATTAATGAACCTGAGTAACCCAGGAATACATATTGAATAAAAAAGGAAACTAAATGGAATTGAGGTGAAACTGGTTGAATCTTAATCACCAACTATTAAAAACCCTTTTAATCTTGTTTAAAAAAAGTTTTTTTCGAGGTATACGCCCAACTTGATTATCTGATGAAAAAGTAGTTCCAAGTTTAAGAATATAAGTTTTAAATATGGATGCGGAAACACCCCATTTCAACAAAAATAACTTTTGCCCTCTACTCTTCTTGAGTCGATTTGTTGATTTAGAACCGAAGTGGTAGACTAGGCTTGTTCCCTTCCCTTTAAATATCCTGATTCCTAATTCATATAGTTTAATGGCTAAATCAGGATCAGAATATAATCCCGGACTGAACTCTATACTCAATCCTCCTACCAAATCCCATACATCCACATGTATTACATTTGGCGGCCACATACTACCATTCCAATCAACAAACTTCAGATTATGAAACTCTTTCAATAACAAATCCTCATTGAATGTCTTCAAATCCGTACCATAATCCCTTACAATAACACATGGATTACCTGTATCTAATGGCTCAATCATTGTGCTGGAAAGCATAAAAGACTTGGAACCAATTTTGGATATTTCAGAAAACAATTCTTTGTCCCAATCAGGCAACATATACATGTCATCATTGACATAAACTATATATTCTGATTTAACCAAGGATCTTGCACTATTTAATCCATAACATATTCCAATGTTAGATTTTGCATATACAAAATCTAAATCCGTCTGCGAATCAACCCACTCCTTTGTTCCATCTTTGCCTTCATTCACAATGACAATAATCTGATTTTTTAATCCAGAGTTCTTCCTAAGGCTAGCGATACAACTTTGCAAGTATTCAAGGTTATTCCAACTCGGAATTAAAATGGTAAAATCATACTTCAAATCTACCAGACGACTATGTTTTGAAATTAAATCGATCATTTATTAAAAAAAGATGTTTGTTTTGTTTGGTTTAGTTTGGCTTGATTTAGTTTGATTTAATTAAATGAACAGTTTGTAAGTATAAAGTCTATCTACAATATTTTCTGTTCTAATTTAGATGCTTAAAGTTATGAATATTTGATACGTTCATCACAATGCCTAAGTCACTTTATTGGCAGTAGTTAGATATAGATAAGGTTACTAGTTATTCAAGGTATACAAATTGATACTGCCCATGAATATCCAAAAAGATGATCATGAATGGTCATTTCAGTCATCTAATCTTTACCAAGCGATAGTTAAAAAAGTGATTCCGCCGCGACTCGAACGCGGAACCTACTGCTTAGAAGGCAGTTGCTCTATCCAGTTGAGCTACTTGATAATCAGCACTTAGTGTTTCGTAAGCATCACATTTGCAATGATATTTGCAACCCCCAAGGCTCGCTAGCCTGGTTAAACTATTGTGATTTACAGCAAAGATAATGCGCTTCAGTAGATGCCCAAGGGTGGCTAGACTTTAGTATTAACCTTGCCTTATTCATGGCCCTTCGCCCTATAGAGTCAATCATATGGCACTAAGGCAAATTGTAGTTGATGTAGGATTGAGTTGACTTATGGCTTAAACACCCACCATTTTGATTATCATTTAATTGCTTTCTAATTGTTGTTGAGCTTTCAGGTTCCCAAGGACTTGATTGGCGCCTTGAGAGAAATTGGATATTGGTTGTATTATTTACAGTGCTCCCTAATTAGCTCGTAAGCTGTAGTATCGCCTAATTCGCCAGCCTTGCTAAGATCTAGGCAAGCGCCTGCCTGGTCTCCTAATTTCTTTTTAGCATTACCTCGTAGCATATAGGCACTTGCTTTGTTTGGCTCTAGCAGGATACCTTGATCAAAATCCTCTAATGCATATTTGTAATCACCTACAACCATTCTGTAAACAGCTCTCATAAAAAAGAGTTCTGAATTTTTTGAGTCAAGAGCAATAGCTTTATTGAGGTCTTCGATTGAACCTCGATAGTCTGATAGTGTGGCTTTTAGTCCCGCTCGAGCTTTCCATGTTGAAATATTATTAGTGTTGAAGTCGATTGCTCTATTAAAATCAGACATGGCCTTCATTTTATAGCCAAGTTTAATATTTAAATTACCTCGATTCAGGTAGGCTGTTGCATGTTCGGGGTCTTCGATAATTAGTTGACTGTAGGACTCCAAGGCCCTTTCGATATCACCAAGCTTTTCATGACACAATCCCTTGATGTACAAGCAATCTTTGTAATAGTAGTCTTCTTTGTCTAAGATATCCAAATAACCTATTGCTTCCTCATATTTACCATTGTTGTAATAATCTAAACCTGATAAATAGATCTGGCGATGTCTTGCATATGGTTCATATATCGACATGAAAAATGTGAAGGCGCATAAACCAGCTATCACATAAATTGAAATCTTGATTGCTTTTTTCATGTTTATGAAGCTATAAAAAACCAGAATTGTAATATTAGTAAATCATCTCAGCCATCATCTCAGCCTGCTTGAGTACAGTCTCAGCAAAGGCATCAGAGATGTATCTGAGGAAGATGAGACCAAGTACCACATGCTTGTACTCAGCAGCGTCTATGTTCTTCCTGAGCTTGTTGGCAGTAGCCCAGAGCACCTTTTCAATGGGCTCCTGCTGCACTTCCTTGGTTTTGGACTTTGTTTTGGCCATGTATTGTTGACTGTGGGTTGATTACTATAAATAACTGATGCTCAATAACTCAATGGAATTGACTTCCAGATATAATGCATCTGATATTGACAGGACTTGTCAAAGTGGAGTAAACTCATTGAGCCTCTGACAAATGTATGAAATTGTAGTGGTGTGGGAAAGAGGCGGCAGGGTTGTGTTGGGATAGCATCTTTGATATATTTGGGGCTAAACTGTATCAATCACTGATTAAATAAACTTAAACTCATTTTCCATGGATCCAAAATTCCCTCCAGTGCTCATTGCAGGCTATGTACTTGGATTATTAATTGCAACACCTTTAGCCTATTTTGTTGGCAGGCAAAAGCATATTGGTGGCTGGTGGTCATTTGTTGTGGTGTTTTTTTCTATGCCATTTCTTTTTATACCAGGTATTATTATGGTCATACTGAGCCCATCTGCCAGAAAAGATAGAACTCCATTCAAAGAATGGATTTTGGTTCTAGGTTTCCTATCGATTGTATCAGCAGTAGGTTTTTATATTAGTTACATTACCAATGCTTTTTCCACAAATACTACAGAGGCGTTCGGGTTATCCTTTGCTATTTCTCATTCTGTTCTAGGATTATACTTGATCTGGTTGGGATCTGGCAAGGTTGTAAATCATAGACCAAAATTCAGAGAAAACACTCTTTTAAATTGGATGAGGAGTTTGAATTTACCCGTGAAAAACTTAAGTGTTCGTTCAAGCCCCAAAACTGCAAGTGTACATGAAAGACTCTACTACATAGTTGAAGAGGGCATGCCTGTTGGCCCGTTTGCGTTGCAGCAAGTCAAGGACAAGCAACTAAAGGCAGGCACCTTAGTGTGTAGGAATGGAGAGCAAAACTGGAGTGCTGTTGAGGAGATTAAGGAATTATATCCTTACGTAATTTTTCCACCGCCACCTATAGTTGAACTCCCCCCTATTCCAGAGCCTATCGAATCAACACCTGTTAATCAAATTGACAATTTTGATCACGCAAGTAATAACAGGTCTTGGAATCTTAGGAAGAAGTTAATTTGGAGTGCGGTTGCCCTAATTGGAGTGTTTATTTTTTGTTTTGTGGGTGCATTTATAATCCATGAATTTCGATATTCAGAAAATGTTTATCATGAACCTCAGTCAGAGGTCATCGAAAGCTCTGTTACTGATACTACTGGAGCAACTCAGAATACTGCATTAGATCCCTCTGGTAAGACTGGATTTGAGAATGCAGGAACTGCTCCTGCCCCTGCTGCTTCTTCTAACAACTCTGGTACGCAGTCTAGAACAACTACCTCTAAGGCTGGTGCTACTAGTGGACCTACTGATGCTCAGATACGACAAGCATTAATAAATGCAGATTTTCCAGAAAGTGAAATTACTCAAGAACTGATAGATCAACAAAGGGCATCAGGTAATCTTGGACGATTTTAACTTCACAATAAATCAAAATCTGTCGGATTAACATCAACATTCCCTTTTCAAGCAAACTAAATTTTCATTTTGAGGCAATCGTGGCTGTAGGTGCTTATTTGACTTTAGTTAACATCACCCTTTGGATAAATAAGGGCTGCCCAAAACTGGGACAGCCCTCAATAACCCACTAGCCCAGATACCAGGATTGCTTATTACCTGTAAGATCCTTGGTCAGTTCCACTGCAAAATCTGTAGCGTTCACTGCCCTATCCAGGAACTGGTCTATGTAGGTTTGTTTATTAGCTCCAGTAAGCAGATTGTGCATTCTCCACAGAGAGATGGAGCCATCCTCTCTCCTACTGAAGTTATCATCTTCATAGTAGTTCCTCACCACCATACCCAACTGTTGGTCACCCATCAGCATAGGCTGAATGCCTGATTTCTCACCCTCAGGTAGGTACTTGTACATGCGAGCCCTACCCATAACCTGGGCAAACTGGGTCTCTGATAATTGAACCTTGTCCATGGAGGATAATTGATTCAAGTCATCATCTATCCTGTATCGCTGTATAAGGTGGCGTATGGCATGCTGTAGTTGACTGATGGATGAGATATTGGTCTCATGCAGGAACCCATCTGTGGAAACACACAAGTTGGTGCATACCCTGTTCTGGAATCCAATGAAGAGCTTGAACTGCTGCCCCATGTTGGTTCTTTTGCTGTATACATTGTCAAGATTGTATGCTTTCACTGCCCCTATACTCAGGGATAACTGGTTTCCTGCAACCTCTGAGGTAATGGTGGGAATCTCCATGGTAAACATCATGCGCTCATAGTACAGTGTCTCCTCCCATGGCTCCAACTCAGAAGCTTTTTTGTGTTTGGCCTCTGGTATTCTGCCTTTGATGGGATGACTCACTCTTACTTTGGGCTCAAGGATGCGATCCATGGGAAACTCCTGAAGCGCTATGTCTGCCAATGACTCTATCAATTGGTAGTGGCTGATGAGTGGCTCATTGGTAGCAGGAAACACTGGGATGATGTGTGTATCCCTGAGCTCAGAGATTTCAAGAGCCTTGGTGTTGGCTACAATGAATGATTGATTGGATTGATTGTGGGAAGCCACCCCCACCTCTGAGGCGGGGAGTGGCATGGTTGGATTAGGCAATGTGTCCATTTTGCAAGTGTTTAGATTGGTTTAGTAATTGTGACTTACGATTGATGAAGGCATCCCTGTAGCTTGTTTGCTTGTCCTCATTGGAGGTGTACAGCTCAATCAGCTCATTCATGGATGCGCATTGGTTGATGATGGATTCAAAGGATAAGGAGTCATCTTCAGTTATCTCATCCAGGATCTCAGTACTGGCAGATTCACACCAGTCTTTGATAGTAGCGCCGGCATCCACAGACAGCTTTAGCTCATGGGTATTCCTGAAGAGACCTGTGCGATCTTTACTTACCAGGGCAATGTGCTGGTGGTTGAGCTCGAATACGATGGTGAACTCATAGTCTGTGTCATCCCTTTGGGTAGCTTTCAGACCCACTTTCTCTGGCACCTGCTTTCCATTGCGCTCATTCATGACATAATCAGTCTTGGACCTGAGTGTGGCAATCACATGCATGTTACAGCTCAGAACAGCTTGCATGCAGGCATTGTGCCTAGGAGTTACTTTGGCCCAGGCAGTGAAGCTATTGCCAGGGATGTTGCTGTGGATGTCCAGTATGCCCCCACTACCATTCCATTCATGGGAGAATGAGTCCAGGATGATACACTCAAACCCTGATTGTTCTGCCAGTTGGATAGCCTCAACATACCTCTCTGGAGAGTATGGAGCAGTAAGGTTCAGAACTTGGTATTCGCCAAGATGTGAATACAAGTGGGCTGAGCCATTTTCTGTGTCAATCACAGCGATTTTGGACCAGTCCTTGGTGAGCCCATAAGCAAGCATCAGGGATGAGTAGGTTTTACCAGATCCACTGGGCCCCTGAATACCCAGCTTGATCTTGCACTTGTTGCGCATGGCTTTTTGAAATTTGAACATGTTGTTTGATATTAAGTGATACATATGAGAATTGTCTGGAAATGAGAAGAGCCCAACCTTGGTGGGTTGAGCTCTTGGAATAAGGATTTGGGATGCTACAGTAAGCCTTCGTCAGCAAAGCTCATGTAGGTATTGAGTGGACTGATGATAAGATGGTCCAATAGTTGGATGTCCATGGTTTCGCAAGCAGCTTTGATTTTGCTTGTGAGCATCTTGTCAGTCTCAGATGCAGAGGTATTGCCTGAAGGGTGATTGTGTGCCAGGATGATGGCTGAGCTACCAGACTTGAGGGCGACTGCCAGGATAATCCTGATGTCAACCACAGTACCTGATATACCACCTACGAATCCTGGGAATATACCCTTGATTTGATTGCTCCTGGTCAGATAGCAAATGACGAATTGCTCCTGAATAGCTATGGTGGAAGAATTGAAGTGAGGTATCATGGCCATATAGGCATCCCTTGAACTCCTCACAATGGGACTTTTGCTCAGGCTTCTTGGTGGCCTGTAGCTGATGGTGATTTCTGATACTTTGTCCATGTGCTGCTTTTTTTATGTAGCACACAGGAAGTGAGGAAATAATGAGCGAGCGAGCGGAGCGAGGTTGTTGTGGAGATAAGGATAGTGATAAGCTAGACTTTGAGTTATATGGTCAGCTAGCGTTTCGCATCCAAAGTTGATTTTGAAGGGGGGTACTCCAGAGAAAAGATGATGACTGGGGGATGATAGTGAGGTGGTATTGCCAAGCTATTACCCATGAATATTTACTAACGAGATTTGTCTATAAAAAACCCCGAATGTGAATAAATATGACACCAGCTAAGGAATTTGAGTTGCTACCTTTAGCCCTGCGTAAAGCGCATTACTAAAGATATCAGCTATTCGCTGCGCTCAAAATGCTGCGAAGCAAGCCAAAAGTGTGTTTAATTCTATGAGTAGACGAAAATCATATAAAAAGAAGGATCCTTCAACAGTTCACACAAGAATGGGGCTGTCTCATTTTGGAGATAATTTTCAAATGAATGGCAAGAAACTGCCTAGCGATGCACACTGCATTATCGATCAGCTGGGTGAGAGAATCTGTATGGATATAAGGGAATGGATACTGAAAGAACCAGAAATGCTATGGAGGGATATGTACTCCCCTGGTGGATCTCAAAGAGTACAGCTGTGCTCTAATTCTTTGAAGTTGCTTACTGATCGTATTTTGCAAGTAGCGCCCGCCCTGTATGCTGAAAGGCAAAAAAGAAAGCGTCAGCAGCGATTAATAGCTGAATTGAAAAAGCGCATTGGATGATTTATTGTGGTGTCTAGCTATCTAATCCGCAACTTAAAAGATTTAAACTTTTGAAGTTTATTTTCTATCAGCATGCAAAGCATGGTATCTCCACTGACGCAGATTTAGTACAGGTTATCAGAAAAAACACATCATCTTTCTGCCCTGGTTATCACAAAGGGTTGGCGCACGCAAGCGTGCTGCTTGTCATCAAAGTCATAATTGACTCTTACTGCATCAATGATTTTGACTAGCATGGCATCCAGCCTGTCCTTATCATATGCTTCTAGATACCCTACTGTGATGGGCGAGCCATGAGAATGACCAAGCAGTTCGCTGATCATGGCTATATCATAACCCAGCTTCCTTGCCAGGTTGGCTATGCTGTATCTGAAGGTGTATGACCTGATGTCAAGTTCTAGCTTCATCAATTGACTAAGCCTCGCCAGCTTCATATTGAATTGCTTGTTCTTTTCCCTGACTATGTAAGGTAACCTTGGTCCACTACCAAGATCAGACTGACTCAATATCCCCAAAAGCGTGGGTTGCCCCTCTACTCTCAATGTCTCCAATAGCTGGCGTGTGTCTTCCAGGATGGATATACTGTACAGCTTCTTGGTTTTGCTTCTCTTATAGACTATCCTATCATGTCTGATGTTGTCTGCAGTAAGCATGACCATATCATAGAAATTGATGCCACATAATAGGAATGTCAATTTGCCCAGGGCCCATGTCCTGAATAGAGCATGGTCTCTATCCAAAGGATAATTGAAGTAAGTTTGGAGGTCAGACAGTCCAAGATTATGAGGCACCACTTTCTCTGACTTGATCTTGTATTTCTTGAAGGGGTAAAAGGTTGCCTCTACCACATCTTTGTTGATGGCGGTGTTGTATATGGCCCTGAAGCTACGCATGTATACACCAATGGAATTCACCTTGAGACCCTTTGCTACCATAGCGCTTTCAATGTTCTTGAGGAAAGTAAAGCTGACCTTCTCAAAAGGTATATCAAGTCCACTGATCTTGTGTATGGCTTTCAGAGAGAGCTGGTGGTTCCTGGAGTTACCATAGCGCTTGGTGTTGTTGAGTTGCTGTATCTCATTTTCCCAAAATGACTTGACAGTGGTGGGAGGCGCTTCTACATGATTGAAGTAATTCTTCAACTCCTCGTAAGTGAAACCTCGTGGATGCAGCCTCTCAAACTTGATCAGCTTCCCTGAGAGCTCATGCAGCTGTTCCTTGATCAGCAGATTGAGATGCTTGCAATCTGGATGGTTGTGATTTATTTGCCCATGCTCTTTATCCCAGTCCACAGCTGCTGCATAAATCCTAGTTGGAAAGGCAAGAAAGGTTTTTTGCAAGTAGATTCTTATGGAAATTGGGTAAGTTCCATCTTTCAGAATCCTTCTTTCATCCAAGACTGCTTTGATTGAGGCCATTACAAATAAGTAGTGGCTAACTCCTCCTGGAAATTTGCAAGGAAATTTGCAAGGTAGATACCCCTGAAAACACCCTTTTTATTGATTAAAGCTTAGTCTGTATAAGACCAGAGATTCAATACTGTCTTGATTATCAATAAATGAGTGTGATTCCGCCGCGACTCGAACGCGGAACCTACTGCTTAGAAGGCAGTTGCTCTATCCAGTTGAGCTACGGAACCAGGAAAATTTCAATAGGATTGAAAAGCAACTGTTGTTGTAAAAATGTGTCGGGGTGGCCAGATTCGAACTGACGACCTCCTGCTCCCAAAGCAGGCGCGATACCGGGCTACGCTACACCCCGAACTATGGTTAAACCATATCAATCTTAAAGAACGAAGACGAGACCGAAGTCAGGTCTGAAACAGACTCTCGTTAGAGACTGCAAACATCAGGAACAATTCAGGAATTTCAGCGAAAAAACTGAAATAATATTACCTTTTGTTCTAACATTCTGCGGTGAGGGAGGGATTCGAACCCTCGGTACGGTTACCCGTACGACAGTTTAGCAAACTGTTCCTTTCGGCCTCTCAGGCACCTCACCAAAGAGGGCGCAAAGGTATGGATTTTAAGGCTTAAATACCAACCAAAGTCGGTTGAAAACCCTGTTAAACATGATATTAAAAGCCAATACGCTTTTCATACATTTGTATGCAAAGCCCTCATTATCATGCTAACTACATTTTTTCGACTAACCATCTTTGCGTCTATTATTGCATCCTGTGGAACCAAAACAGAACAGGATGTAGAGACCCTATCAATGTCGGATTCATTGACATACATTATATTAGAAGAAGATGGTCCATTTTTACCCAATTGGTCTAAGTCGAACTCCATTGTTTACCACCTCTCAGCCGAACCAGATGTATTGCATCCCACCAATGGCGCCTCGTCGGCCCGTGCCGAAATCATGCAGTACACCCAAATGTATCTGGTTCGCACGAACATGCGCACCCTCGAACCAGCACCCGCGCTATTAGTTTCCTACCCAAACATTAATTCAGATGGACTTTCCTACGATTGCACCCTCAGGAACGATGTTAGGTGGGATGATGGTAGCCCTATCACATACGAAGATGTCATTTTCACAGCAAAAGCCAATAAATTTCCACTTACCGAAAATCCTGTAACCAAACCATTTTGGTCGAATTTGAAAGAAATCATACCCGACTCATCAGACCTTAAAAAATTCAGGGTAGTGATGAAAAAACCTTATCTATACAATATCCTTTTTTGGTCGGATTTCCCGATCATGCAAAGAAGCAAATTCGATCCGGCAAATATCCTATCATCCATTAGCTTCACAAGCCTAGACGACTCATCTTGGAAATCCATAAACCCTGACTTATCTGCATGGAGTAAGGAATTCAATGGCCCAGGTTTTAGCAGAGACCCCAAATTGCTTTCCGGAGCAGGTCCATACCAGGTGGTTTCTTGGGTGGCCGGACAAGAAATCGTTTTATCCAAAAAGCGAAACCATTGGAGTGATGCTTCCAAATCAGTTTATGAGAAGTCAAATCCTGACAGGATTATTTTCAGAGTGAACAAAGATCCTAACTCACAGATTCTAGAGTTCAAATCCATGACTTATGATGGAAGCAACTCCCTCTCTACACGAACTCTGCTTGAGCTGATGTCCGACTCCAATTTCTTGGCGAATTACCACGCAAGGTTTACCAACTCTTTCAACTACTCGTATGTAGCCATGAATACCAAACCCGATGGGAAAAAACACCCTCGACTGTTTGATCAAAAGCGTATCCGTAAGGCCATCGCCATGCTTATCCCCTACGATGATATCAACAAAGTAGTCAACCAGGGTCAGAATATGAGAATGGTTGGACCAGTATCCCGATTCAAAAAAGAGTTCGACACAACATTAACACCCGTACCTTACGATGTGAAATCAGCACTTCGATTGCTGAATCAGGAAGGATGGACCGATTCCAACAGAAATGGCATCCTTGACAAAACCATAGATGGTAAATTACAAGAGTTTCAATTCACCCTTTCCTACCATATAAATTCTCCTGAGTGGAAAGACTATGCCACCTTGCTACAGGAGGCGTTCACGAAAGCTGGCCTGAAGGTGGAATTACAGCCAATGGATATTGCGGTTATGATGTCTAATGCAAGAGCACACGATTACGACATGTTTATCGGATCGATGGGGCAGTCTTCAGCACCAGAAGACTTTACCCAGCTTTGGCATACCAATTCTTGGGAATCGGGCGGATCAAATTTTACCGGTTTTGGAAACCTTGAAAGCGATGCGATAATCGATACCATTAAAACCATTGTGGATTTGAATAAACGAATACCTTTGTCGCATCGTTTCCAAAGAATAGTGTATGAGGAACAGCCAATGGCCTTCCTGTTCTGCTCAACCCGAAGGAATGTCATTCATAAAAGGTTTCAAAATGCAGAAATGTATTTTGAAAGACCCGGAATTCAATTGAACCAGTTGCAGACCAGAACCTCAAGTACCCCCTAACTAAAAGGATGAAGCTTTACATATTACAGCGACTAATCTGGTTCATTCCTGGATTGTTTATCGTTTCCCTTTTGGCATTTGCCATTAGCGTGAATACACCAGGAGACCCCATTGATGTTATGCTCGCTTCTGAACCCGAGAAAGAATCTGATGATCCAACAATTGAAAACAACCTTCGTAATCAATGGAGAAGCAGACTTGGTCTCGATTTACCACTTTTTTATTTCTCCCTAACATCACTAAGCACTCCCAACGCCACACTCTCATCAACGCTGACTAAAGAAGAGGAAGCAGCTATGAAAAAACTCGCATTCACATCGGGAAATGCTGCCAATTCCAGACTTCTTCACATGTCTTTTGATGCCATGTGGGATGTGCTTGCTGCGGACACTGGACGGATTCAAGAAAAAACAAGAGAACAAGCCTTGGTTCGTATCAACTCTCTGAAGACAGCAGACAGCAAAGAAAAGATAGAGGGACTGATGGGAGAAATCCGCAAACTGAACATATTGGATCCTCAATTCAACAGGAAATTTATCGAAAGCGATAAACTGTTTCGTAAATGGCGAATCGAAAAGTCTGCGTGGAGGTCTTGGGTTCCGTCGTTAAGGTTTCATCCCGACAACAGATATCACAGATGGTTATGGGGAGACCCCTTCGGTTATTCCAAAGGAGTCATGAGAGGTGATTTCGGTATTTCCTTGCACACAAAACAACCCATATCCAAAACTATTTTAAGTGGATTTAAATGGTCGGCCTTTTTGGCAATCACTTCTGTGCTTATCGCCTTTTTAATCAGCATTCCATTGGGTGTATGGGCTGGAGCTCGACCTGGATCTTGGTTCGATACCATTGTCCAGTTCAAGCTCTTCCTACTTTATTGCATTCCTTCATTCTGGATGGGCACCTTGCTGCTCGTATTGTTTGCCAATCCAAATGTTTTGCCACTTTTTCCAGCATCGGGAATTTCACCTGCGGGCGGCTTGAGTCAAGGAATGTCTTTCTTGGAAAAATGTATTGCAACAATACCCTATCTGGCATTACCATTGATTTGTTACACTTATGCATCGCTTGCCTTCACCACCAGAATCATTAGAAGTGCAGTTAGGGAAAATATGATGCAAGATCACATCCTAACTGCCAAAGCCAAAGGATTACCGTTACCCAAAATCGCCTTCAAACATGCATTCCGAAATGCATTACTTCCAGCCATAACCGTTTTTACTGAAGTTTTCCCCATGGCCATTGGCGGTTCAGTTATCATTGAAACAATTTTTACCATTCCAGGACTGGGTTATGAAACAGTGAATGCTGTTTTTACGCGCGACTACCCCATGATAGTTGCCGTTTGTGCACTGACAGTCGTTTTCACAATGACAGGAAACCTATTGGCTGATTTGCTATACGGACTTGCAGATCCAAGAGTCAAACTGAAAGGGCAAACCAATGGATGATATGAAGCGCACAGGTAAATACAAAATAAAGGGAGTTGGTTTTCAATTATCCATCTGGTATTTGATCTTACTTGCCATAGTATCGTTATTCGCATCGTTCCTTGCTAACGATAAACCCCTTTATGTAAAAGTAGGCTCTGTGCATCACTTTCCCGCATTAACCGATTCGCCATACTACAATCAGGATTTGCTATTCACCGATTTAAAAGAAATAGCATCGGACACCATAATTGTAATCATGCCCCCAGTACCTTATGCTCCGGGAGCTAGCGACATCGAGAATTCGGGGTACAAATCACCTGGACAAACTCAATTCAAAGACGATAGAGGAACTCGGAAAATGCTCCAAGGATGGGAGCGACATCATTGGGGTACGGGCAAAAGAGGTGAAGATATATTGGCTGGAATCATACACGGAACCAGGGTTTCGCTCTCAGCTGGAATTTATTGTATGCTCATAGCTGGGTTTATTGGAGTGCTCCTTGGTGCTATTGCAGGATATTTCGGAGACCATGGCATTAAATTGAAACGAGGCACAGCGATCACGATGACTATTGGGGTAATTCCTGCCTGGTTCTATGCATTTAACCTTCGAACATGGATGCTTGCCAACGAAATGCAAGCCTCTACAGGGACAGCTGCTTTACAAATTGTGGCTTCAGTTGCGATATTTCTTTTAGTGATTGTACTTTTCTCAGCACCAGGTATGCTTTTGAGCCTCCTCCCCTTTTTCAAGGAACGAGTTCGATTTCCTGTAGACACTTTGGTTTCGAGAACTGTTGATGTTATCAATTCCTTACCAAAGCTGATCATCATCATTGCTCTAGCAGCAGTGTCCAGGCCTTCCATGGCCAATCTGATATTACTCATAGGACTCACCTATTGGACAGACATTGCCCGAATTACAAGGGCTGAGCTGATGCGTATTCGATCAACTAACTTTATTGAGCAAGCAAAATCGACAGGTGCATCGTCATGGAGAATCTTGTTTCGCCATGCCCTTCCGAATGTGTTTCCAGTGATCTCTGTTGCACTGGTCTCATGCATGGCATCTGCCATACTTGTTGAGTCTTCACTCTCGTTTCTAGGCGTAGGTGTCCCATCTGAAATAGTTACCTGGGGTTCGCTTCTAGCTGGTGCTCGCGAACAGTTCAATGCTTGGTGGCTGGTTGTATTTCCAGGGTTACTGGTATTTCTCACTCTATTATCATTGAACAAAATCTCCGACACTCTGTCGACAATACACCGAGGCTACTAACCTTCATCTTTCCGAGACTCCACCTCCAAATAAGGAGTAATCAAATCGGCATGGGTCTTTAGGGTCGAAATATCGAAGCGATTCGGTCAACTCAATAGCAGCCTTCCAATCATTTTGCTTCCGATGCAAAATACCCAACTCCCGTGCGACCCTACCCGAGTGAACATCAAGAGGGCAAACTAATAATGAAGTGGGTATATCGTTCCAAATTCCAAAATCAACACCACGATTGTCTTTGCGCACCATCCATCGTAAATACATACATATCCTTTTAGCGGCAGCATTCGACATTGGATCTGAAAAATGCTTGGCGCTTCGGCCAGGAAGATTCTTACCAAAAAACCCGCTTCTGAATCGATGAATAGCCATTCCAAAATCCATGTCGCTATCCAAAAATGACTTACGGAATAACCCATGGAGTCCATCTTCATAAACATATAGCCTTGAAAGGCACTTAATAAAATAAACACAATCTACATCATTAAATGTTCTGTGTACAAAACCTTCGAACCGATCCAAGTCGCGAGGTTTAAGTTGAAGCAAAAAAGCATACGGATTGCCATCCATCAACTCCATCAGCCAATTGGCGTTTTTGAGTATGGTTATGCGTTGGCCCCATGAAATCGTTGCTGTTAAAAATCCTGCAATCTCCCTGTCCTCTTTTTTTGAAAATTTGTGCGGAATAGAAATAGGATCATTACAGATGAAATCGGGTCTGTTGAACCGGTCATGTTCAGATTCCAAAAATTCCTTAATCAACAACAGCTCTTCCGTGTTCACAGTAATTTAATTTGAACTTATTAAAACAGCTTGCAAATACTAAATCAGTGGACCTAACGACGCCCCATATTCCGAAACGACTTGTAAAGAATCTTCAAGTCTTTGGCAACAGCATAATCACGGGCATAAAAGGAGTCCAATCGAGCAGCTATATGCAGTTCCTTTTGACCACCCCCTTGGTCTTCAAAAACATCATAGGGAGTTAAAACACCTTTGCGAATAGCAGTTCGTCCAATGTTTTTGTTTGAATTGGATAAGCCAACCCAAGTTAGTTTCCCAAAAAGCACTTCAAAGATATTAGAAATTAAACCCGAAGGAGATCGAACAACGAAAGCCAGTATGGGATAGAGCAAAAGGCTTATCAAAGAAACTGAAACATCAAACATCCTCTTTTTTCGCCTGTTTGATGGAGAAGTTATCGTATCCACATCCATCAGATACAAATCACCATTGTCGTTGATGGAATTGCTGCCTATTATAAAGAGACTCTCAGGTGGCGCAATTTTATATTCCAAGTCAAGACGATTTAATTGCAACATCCGATTGATAATGTCTTGAGAGGACAGGTCTTTGGCACAAAAGATTATTTCGTTTACATCATACATCGAAACGATATCATCCAGAGTATCAACATCTCCAAGTAAATGGCCGTCATAATCCCTGCCATCCGTTTTCGAAACAGAAACAAAACCAAGAAAATTGACCTTCGTTCCAGAAGATTGCAGTATGGAAAGCACACGCTTACCCTCATCCGATCCAGCCACGATTATCAGATTCTTTCGCTGAGAAGTTTGAAGCCTGAATCCATCCAGCTTTAATAGATCCAACAAAAGTCTTACGGAAGTAATGGATACCGTTGCCCAAACAGTACCAAGTACAATCATGGCTCTCGAAAAACGATACTCCTCACTGAGTAGTGAATACACAACCAAAATGAAAATTGATCCCGAAAAAACACCCCGGACCGCTTTTGAAATCCGCATTGGACGGTCATAGCCACCCGATGCGTAAATAGAGCATATCCATATTAATACATAAGCTGGCAGAACAAGCCACATAAATAGTGGTGGATAATCTAGACCCTTGACAATATGCTCCCAATATATTTTAAGAAAATACATCCCAACCAACAAAAGCGACCCATCCAATACAGGCAAGGCTACGGACTTCGCTAAACGATTGGAAATTGCCAATGCCGCCCTAAGGTAAACAGCGAGATTGATTAGGAATGAAAAAACAGAGGCATGTCGTGGTGAAAAATGCTTTTTAGCAAAAATGACCATGGCCTTATAAAAAACCATTACATAATTCACACTGCTTTTTTTAGTGCTTTCCCCTTTGTAATGGATGATACGGGTATCTGGCAAATAATAATTTTTATATCCACCTTGTAGAATACGGTAGGATAAATCGATATCCTCACCATACATAAAAAAGGTTTCATCCAGCAGACCAACTTTATCTAGCACGGATTTCCGCATCCACATAAATGCTCCAGCCAGAATTTCAACCTCATGGGTTTTGTTTTCATCTAAAAAGCCAAGGTGATATCTACCGAATGTTCTTGATTTGGGAAATATGGAAGACAATCCTGATATTTTCCAAAATGCAACTGCCGGACTTGGCATACCGCGCTTCGACTCAGGAAGGAATTTGCCTTTACCATCAATCATTTTCACTCCTAAACCTCCAGCATCCGGATGGGCATCCATAAATGAGACACATTTGGAAAAGGTATCTTCTTCCACAACGGTATCAGGATTCAACAAAAGCACATACTCGCCCTTGGAAATGGAAATGGCTTGATTATTGGCTTTTGAAAAACCGACATTTTCACGGTTTTCAATCAAAATCACCCATGGGAATTTGGATCTAACCATCTCCACAGAACCGTCTGTTGAATCATTATCAACAACAAAAACCTCGCCTTCTATTCCAGCCATAGCACGCTCCACCGATTTCAAGCACTGTTCTAAAAAATGCCTGACATTGTAATTGACGATGACAACGGATAGCTTCATGAATCTTTCTTACATCCTTTAACGCGTGAAGGCATTATCATATGGAGTCCTATTCAAGATAGAGCGACCCAAGGTAACCTCATCGGCATATTCAATCTCTCCTCCGATGGCAACACCACGGGCAATGGTGGTTACCGGTACATGAAAGGAATGCAGCTTTTTGAAAATATAGAATACGGTAGTGTCGCCTTCCATTGTGGTGCTAAGTGCCATGATAACTTCTTTGACTTCACCGGACGCAACCCGATCGACAAGCTTTTGAATATTGAGTTGCTCGGGACCAACACCATCCACAGGACTCAAAATACCGCCAAGCACATGGTAAAGACCACGGTATTGAGAAGTGTTTTCTACAGCCAATACATCGCGTATATCCTCTACGACCATTACTTGTGTTGCATCACGCTTCTTGTCAGAGCAAATGGAACACACCTCGCTTTCAGAAATATTTTGGCAAACCTGGCAATAACGGATATCTTGTCGCAGCCTCAGAATAGCATCGGCAAACCGCTCCGTCTCCGAAATTGGTCGCCTTAGCATGTTGAGAACCAATCGTAAAGCCGTCTTTCGCCCCACACCGGGTAATCGGCTGAATTCATTTACAGCCGCCTCAAGCAATTTGGAAGGATAATTTTGCAAACCTCTAATATTGGTACAAATATATTGAAAACAAGCATTTTCTGAGCAATTCATTGGTGTGTAAAACTGTGTTCAAAGGCGAGTTGGAATCATGCTATATCAAGACACAATTAACCGTTGATTTGTAAACAAACTCCAAATAGATGACCCCGTCTTTAATTCTTACCGTAGTTGCAGCGTACAGCGCATTATTGTTTTTGGTGGTATGGTGGACCAGCCGCAATGCCGATAATCAATCTTATTTCATTGGCAACAAATCGTCCAATTGGTATGTAGTAGCCTATGGCATGATCGGGGCCAGCTTGTCTGGAGTTACTTTCATGTCGGTACCTGGAGCCGTTGCCACAACCCAATTCAGCTATATGCAGGTGGTTTTCGGTTACTTTTTCGGATATGCAGTTATAGCGCTGGTGCTGATGCCGGTTTATTACCGTATGAACCTAACTTCTATTTACAGTTATCTGGAGGATCGATTCGGCAACAACTCCTACATGACTGGATCCTTTTTCTTCATTTTATCTAGAACTATAGGTGCGGCATTCAGATTATACATAGTCATCAATGTATTGCAGACATTCGTATTCGAAGCTTGGGGCGTTCCATTCGTTGTCACGGTAGCCACTTTCATGGTTTTAATTTTATTGTACACCTACAAAGGAGGAGTTAAAACCATAGTATGGACAGACACCCTTCAGACCACATTCATGCTGGTAACGGTCTTATTCAGTCTTTTCCTAATCAGCGACACACTAGGATTTTCCATTACAGACCTCACTTTTAAAATGCTGGAAAGTGAAGTCTCTAATATTTATGTGAGTGATATTCTATCGCCCAATTACTTTTGGAAGAATTTCCTTGGCGGGATGTTTATTGCTATAGCCATGACAGGATTGGACCAGGAAATGATGCAAAAGAATCTCAGCTGCAAAAACATTGGAGAGGCGCAAAAGAACATGTTCACATTTTCTGGTGTGTTGATGGTGGTCAACTTCATTTTCCTAATGCTTGGAGCAGCGTTGGTGTTTTATGCCACCACCAATGGCATCCAAATTGATCCAAAACACACCGACGATCTATTCCCAAACATCGCGCTTAATCACCTTGGAACAATCACCGGATTGATGTTCATCATCGGCCTAATATCAGCCGCCTACCCGAGCGCCGATGGAGCATTAACAGCACTTACAACTGCGGTTTGTTACGACTTTCTCAAACTGAACAAGAAAAAAGGCATCTCGGAAGAGTCGCTTAGACGCACTAAAAATATTGTACATATTTCATTCGCCGTGTTGCTATTGTTGGTCATCGTTTTATTCAGAGTCATCAATGATGATGCGGTCATAAGAAATCTCTTCAAAGTAGCAGGATTCACATACGGTCCTCTACTTGGACTCTTTGCCTTCGGATTGCTGACCAAAAGTAGCATCATCGACAAATGGACGCCATTGGTTTGTGTTATTGCACCTGCCATAGCCTGGTATATCGGCGATCATTCCGCGCAATGGTTCAATGGATATAAGTTCGGGTTTGAAATGATTATACTCAATGGTTTAATCACCTTTGTGGGACTATACATATTGTCCGTTTTAAAAAAGAACTCTTTGAAGGACCAATCTTTATAACTTTGAATCCAATTAGATCTACGAAATGAGAAAGGATGTATACTACGGAGAATACCTTCAATTGGACAAAATCCTAAATGCGCAATTACCTGAAAGCGACAAAGAAGGTGTTGAGGCCCACGATGAGATGCTTTTTATTATCATCCATCAGGCATATGAATTATGGTTCAAGCAAATCATTTATGAATTGCAATCCATTCATGGTATTTTCAGCAAACAGACCATAAACGATAACGACCCAGACCTATACAAGGCCACTCACAGAATGAAAAGGATCGCCACCATTCTGGATGTGGCTGTTCATCAGATTTCTATTATGGAAACGATGACACCTCTCGATTTCCTTGATTTCAGAAACCTCCTCAGACCTGCCAGTGGATTCCAAAGCATTCAATTCAAAATCGTTGAAGCGATGCTAGGATTACGACTAGAAAATAGACATGGTCGCGAATATTATCTATCACAACTAAAAGAAGAGGACAAGAACACCATTCGAAAAGTTGAAGAGGAAAGTTCGCTAATTGAAGAGGTCAACAAATGGCTTGAGCGAATGCCATTTTTCGATAACAAAAGCCTTTGGAACGGATATCAGGGCAAACACCAGGATTTTTGGGTCGATTACAAAGCGGCGTATGGCTCTAGCTTAACCCATGGTGAACAAGCCAATTTAGAGCGGTTCGACCATGTATTTTTTGATGCAGATTTCGCTAAATCAAGAAGGTTTTCCAACAAGGCAGCACGATCTGCACTCTTTATCATGCTTTACAGGGATTATCCCCTTCTTCAACTGCCATTCCAACTTCTTAATCTTTTATTGGATATCGACGAGCTCATGGCCACTTGGAGATATCGACATATGAACATGGTTCATCGAATGATAGGTATGCGTGTTGGAACAGGCGGAAGCAGTGGGAAAGAGTATTTGAAATCGGCGCTCGACAAACATTATATTTTTGGAGAACTTGCAGAGCTAACTTCGTTTTTGATTGAAAGAAGAAACCTGCCTATTCTTCCAACAAACTTAGAAGACCGATTGGCGTTTGTTCACCGGTAATTAAAGCTTGATGGTGATCAAAGGCCACACATCCTTGAGATTGTCATCAACAACCACCCCAGGCATAATGGAGAAATATTTAAACTTTCTTCTGTAGTATATCAAACCTGCAGGTTCCGAAAAGTACATACCCCTGGCTTCTGCCAGATAGTGAATACCCATTCCGTTCCAGTTTGGAGACTCTTTACTGAAGGGACTGAAATTCAACATAAATTCCAACCCCGCGAAAGTATTTCTGTAAACATTGTGTTTGCCATCGGCCGTTGGTTCAAAGAAAAAATAACTGGAACCTGTCGCAGTGATTTCGTACCGTTCCTTGTGCTTGTATCCTATTCCAAGATGAAATGTGGGAGCAATGGTGTTTCGAACAACAGATGCGCCAAAAGAAGGGTAAAACACTATCGACTTGGATGAAACTGTATCCAATTGCAGATCGGTTTCAGAGCTATTGGTTTGCGCAAACGCTTGCGATCCGAAACAGATTATTGCAAGCAAAATCAATATAACTCTAGAGGAATTCATCATTGGATCAATTTTTTGATACTATAAGCGTATTGCCACGAACAGCCACAACCAAAATCTTGGAATCCATTTCAATATATCCGCTATCAGCCATCGCATCAAACATCTTACCGCCAATCAGCACTTTTCCTCCAGGCCTTAACAAGGTAGCTGCAACACCATCCGCACCAACGAAGCTATCTATACCAGACACCGAAGCAACATAACCAGATTGGGTATCGAGTGTGTCGGACAACACCATTTTTTTAAATCGATTGGAAGTCAAAATGCTTCGACCCGTCAAAAAGGCTATAACCACAGAAGCAATCATCGACATGATTACCGTTAAAAAAGCAATTGTAAGTTGTCGGCCTGAAACCAAATCAAAATCGAAACCTTTATTACCTACCATACTGAAAGCAAAAGAAACTACCACCAGTGCTATTCCTGAAATACCCGCAATACCGAATCCAGGCCAAACAAAAAGCTCTACTACAATCAACACAAAACCCACCAAAGCCAATAATATCTCCCAATTTTCGGCCAATCCTTCCAGATACAACGGCACGAAATAGAGTAAAGCGGCTACTGCAGAGGCCAACAATGGAAAACCGATGCCGGGAGTTTGAAGCTCGAAGTAAATGCCACCGAGAATAATAAGCAGTAAAACCCCGCTAACAGCAGGATTGATGAAAAATGAAATGATACGATCAACCAAGGTCGGTTTGAAATAAGACAACTTGGCATTTTCTAAACCTTCGGCTTTGAGAACATCATTGATGTTACCAGCCTGGCCTTCACAATAACCATTGGCAATGGCCTCAGTAGTTGTGAATGTCAGGACCTTATCCGAATCGTTCACTCCAGGTATGTAAGTCCTGGGATCAACCATGGCTTCAGCGATTTTTGGATCCCTGCCTCTTTTCTCTGCAGTAGAGCGCATAATAGAGCGCATATAGGATTGATACTTGTCGGGAAGCGGTTCGCCAGTCTCATCCACGACGGTAGCGGCACCCATGTTGGCTCCCCCCGACATATAAATACGATTGCAAGCTATGGAGATCAGTGCTCCTGCAGAAGCAGCGTTATTGTCAATAAAAGCAATCACTGGAAAGGGGGCATTCAATATCCTGGTTCTCATACTATCGGCAGCTTCCAAAAGTCCGCCGTAGGTGTTTATGTTTAGAATAACCAAATCGGATTTGAGCTTTTGTGCCTCATCCATCCCTCGACTGAGTTTTCGAGCCATCCCAGGGGATATTTCTTCCCTTACATCAATCACATAAACCTTTGGATTTTGAGCAATGGTATTCGATGAGATCAGCGTAAGTAAAAACAGCAGCGATGCGGTAACCAATCGCCACCAAGAGTGTTGTTTATAACTGGAAGAAAAAAATGGTATCACCATTTTTCGTTGGCTTTTAGTAACATTGTGTAAAGTTAATCCAAATATCCATCAACATAGTGAGAACCCTTATAACGACCATTATAACCCACGCGTTACTGATGAGCATCCATTGCCTTGCTTTGGATGAGGACTCATTGAGGACCAAATGGGTCAATGGAAAAAAGTACATCCTTCACAAGGTGGAATCCGGAGAAACCTGGATGCAACTCAGTAGAATATACAATTGCGATGTTGATGAACTTATGAGAACCAATGGAGGAATGGAGTTGCTGAAAACCGGACAAATTGTACAGATACCCATTACAAAAACAAACTCTTCAAATGAGGTCAACACTCCGGTAAAATCACTAGCGCCTGTTCAAACTTCCGAGATTACACATACGGTAAAAAAGGGTGAAACTTTCTTCTCCATATCTAGAAGCTATGGGGTTTCAATCACCGAAATCAAGCGACTAAATGGCATCGGCAACGAAGAGCTGGCAGAGGGCAGAGTTTTAATCATTAGAAAAGGGAGCGAAAACAACACGACTAGCACAGCGCCTATACCTGACAAACCACTTAAAGAGACCAGCCAACAAGCACCACCACAGACACCCCCCCCATCCAACGAAGTAAAACCCGAAGTGAAAGAATTAAAACCAATTGTTGAAACTCCAACTAAAAAGGTCAATACATACAGACCAAAAGAAGGTGGAAAGCCGATTTTACAAATTACAGAATCGGGTACGGGCGAGGTTTCTACGGAGGGTGTCTTGGAAAACGGTCGATTTTACTGTCTTCACAAAAACGCCCCTATAGGCACAATAGTTAAAGCAACTGAATACGAGACCGGTAAGCATATTTACTTAAAGGTGATTGGTCATTTCTCACAAGCAGAAAACCCTATGGTCATCATAAAAATCTCCGATTTTGTAACCAAAAAGCTAGGAATTGAAAACAAGCCTTTCAAGGCGGAGTTGTCCTATGCGATTTTGGAGTGAAATGGTTGATTTTCACCGACACCTCGTTTTTTGTCGTTTTTTAAATTACTTTTGCACCCTCTTATCCCCTGCCCAAGTGGCGAAATTGGTAGACGCACCATCTTGAGGGGGTGGCGGGAATACCCGTGCGAGTTCGAATCTCGCCTTGGGCACAACAACAGAGGTTTGACTTCCATCTTTTGCCGATAAGGCTATGGGTCAACCCTCGGTAATAAGAACCGCGCGAGTGGCGGAATTGGTAGACGCGCAGGTCTCAGAAGCCTGTGGGGTAACACCTGTAGGAGTTCGAGTCTCCTCTCGCGCACTTTCCGATAGCGAACTTTTCTACTCATTGAACCGACCTGAGATAAAGTACCAGTCCTGTGGGGTAATCCGCCTTGGGCGGATAGGAGTTCTCCTGATGACTCGGGATATCCTCTCGCGCACTTTCCGATAGCGAACTTTTCTCCTCATTGAACCGACCTGAAATAAAGTACCAGTCCTGTGGGGTAATCCGCCTTGAGCGGATAGGAGTTCTCCCGATGACTCGGGATCATACTTTGGACAATTTACACTGCTTAAGAATCCAGTCTTTCATGTCTAATGAATCGATGATTAAACAAAATATACTCTATCAAAAGTTCCGTCACAACCCATCAACCCACCTCACCCACTGTATTCGTAACTTTGGGGAAATATGTATGCGGTTGTAGATATAGAAACCACGGGGAGTCATCCAGGCCATGACCATATCATCGAGATTGCAGTTTACCTTCATGATGGTAGAGAAGTGACCGGAGAATTTTGCACCCTACTGAACCCTGGACAGAATATCCCGCCATTCATTGCTCGACTCACCGGAATCAGTGACCAGATGGTTCAGGATGCCCCAACTTTCCAAGAAATCGCTGAAAAACTGAAAGCCATTTTGGATGGAAGGATTTTTGTTGCACACAATGTGCAATTCGACCACTCGTTTGTGAAGCAGTCGCTTGCACGACATGGCCATGAATTTGATAGTGAAATGCTGTGTACCATTAAGGCGGGTCGTTCTTTGGTACCCGGACTGTCGTCGTATAAACTATCATCAATCTGTAGGTCATTGGACATACCGCTTAATAATGCCCATAGGGCTTATGCCGATGCCTTGGCTACAGCAAATCTGCTAACCATTTTGAACGATAAGGCCAATGGTAACCTCCAAGCCTATTTATATCGCAAGGAGATCCGTAAAAACCCTTCTCGCATTTCCGAAGAGCTTTTGGACGGGTTGCCCAGCCTACCTGGATTGCTCCAATTCACCGACGACAATGGTCAAATAATCATGGTAGCTGCTGCATCCAACATCCGAAAAAAAGCATGGGCCTTGGTAAAAAGGTTTCATCACAAAAAACTACTCCCTCTTGCATTGGAGTCGGCTTCGGTTCAATACGAATTGACAGGGAGTGAGCTATTGGCCCAGATCCGTGAAACCATGGATTGCAAACATATGCCACCCCGATTTAACCGTAAACACAAACAATATGAATCCAGGTTTGGAATCACAGACCGTATCAATGGAAACGGTTCTGTAACTTTAAAACTTGAGCCCTATAACGAAGCTTCAATATACCACCGTGTTTTTGCTTCTCAAAACGATGCTCGGCGTATTTTGAAAGAGGTCGCAAAAAAATTCAATTTACCGTTTGGTGATGACAGTCAACAAGTCGACCTGTTTGTTGAGCCAGATACCGATTACCCGAACAGATTGGCATCTGCAATAGAATGGCTTCAAACAGGTCGAAAAAACTACTTGGTACAGGATAAACTGATGCAAACGGGAGAACATGTGATCTTTCTGATAGAGGATGAAAAGGTTAATGGATATTGTCATTTACAACTTGGTGATTCGGCCCATCATTTAGAAGAACTGAAAAATAAAATGACCCGAATCGAAAATGATCCTGCTATTTACCGAACGGTTCAGCGCTACATTGGAAGAGGGAAAAGTAGAAAGGTTATTGATTTAAAAACCACATGAGACAAAACGCAGACAGCCTCTTGATGGTTCGACCCTCCCGCTTTGGATACAACCCCGAAACAGCGGTTTCAAACACCTTTCAAAACAAATCCTTACAAAACGACATCCCCGCAAGGGCAGTGCTTGAGTTCAACAAGATGGCCGATCGCTTGGACAGAGAGTCAATAAACACTATCATAATCGACGACGATCCGAAGCTAGATACTCCTGACTCGGTATTCCCCAACAATTGGGTCTCCATGCACCATGATGGAACCATGGTTTATTATCCTATGGCTACCCCAAACCGCCGAAGAGAACGCAGACAAGACCTTACCGAAATTTTAGCTGAAAAGTATGGATTCGAAGTAAGCAGCTTTCTGGATTTGAGTACATCCGAAAACACTGGTCAGTTTCTGGAAGGAACCGGCAGCATTGTTTTCGACCATGGAAACAAAATTGCTTATATGTCGAGGAGTGTACGGTCATCAGAAAAAGTACTCGAAAACTTGTGTGAAAAAATCCAATACCAGCCCTTTACTTTTGAAAGCACAAAGTATGGAAACCAACCCGTATACCACACCAATGTTTTAATGTCGATTGGTCGGGAATTCGCCATTGTTTGCCTTTCGGCGATAGCGGCAGCCGACAGAGAGGGTTTAATCAATAGGCTGGAGTCCAGTGGCAAAACCATAATTGATATTTCCGAAAATCAGATGTTTGCATTTTCGGGCAATGTTCTTGAAGTGATGAATTCAAAGGAAGCTCCCTTCTTGGTGATTTCATCGGCTTCCATATCTGAACTACCAAAAGATAGAATCCGACTATTGGAACAATTCGCCACTTTGCTACCCATTGAAATTCCAACCATAGAAAAACATGGAGGCGGAAGTGTAAGGTGCATGATCGCAGAGGTATTTCTTCCGAAATCAAAGTATGCCATCACTACGAGGCAAGTTTTTAACGAACAGGACCTGCAAGCATGTTTCCAACTCCGTTTTGAGGTTTTGCGGAAACCGTGGGGACAACCCCTTGGATCGGAGCGGGACCAAACGGAAGGTTTAAGCTGGCATTTTTTATCCCGCACAGCCGATGGTTTACCTATTGGAACTGCGAGATTACATGCGCTGGATGACAACACCGCTCAAATCCGGTATATGGCCGTTCATGAGCAATACAGAGGAAAGGGAATAGGATTGAAATTGCTTCGGGCTGCAGAACAGTTAGCATCTCAAAAAGGATTGAAGCGGATATTTCTCCAATCACGCGAAAATGCTGTTCCATTTTATGAACAAGCAGGATACACCGTAATCGAACCCACTTTTCTTCTTTGGAATGAAATCCAGCACTACGGGATGGAGCGTAATCTGTAGCTCTGTACAAGGAAACATTAGTAACTTGCACACAAATTCAAACTTGGTTCGCCCATGCTTCGATTCGATATCATCACCGTTTTGCCGGAGCTGCTTGAATCGCCATTCAATCATTCCATTGTTAAACGATCCCAACAGAAAGGTTTGGTTGAAATCAATTTGATTCACCTTCGGGACTATGCCACAAATAAACACAGATCGGTGGATGACTATGCTTATGGCGGTGGTGCGGGTATGGTAATGATGATAGAACCTATTGCAGCTTGCATCGACCATCTCAAAAGCCAGCGACCCTACGACGAAGTCATATATATGAGTCCCGATGGCGAATTGTTGAATCAACCCATCGCAAATCAATTGTCGCTCCTCAACAATGTAATCATCCTTTGCGGTCATTACAAAGGAATAGATGAGCGGATTAGGGAACATCTCATCACCAAGGAGATATCCATTGGGAATTATGTGCTTTCAGGAGGGGAACTAGCCGCCGCCGTATTATGCGATAGTGTAATACGATTGATTCCGGGAGTTATTTCGGATGAAACCTCCGCCCTATCCGATTCATTCCAAGATAACCTTATCGCTCCACCTGTCTACACCCGACCTGCCGAATTTAGGGGCTGGAAGGTACCGGATATACTTTTGTCTGGAAACGAAAAACTAATAGGCGAATGGCTTCATAATCAATCAATTAAAAGAACATCGGAGCGTCGACCAGGCTTGCAAGGGTCCACCGATTAAATTGATCGAAACCTTTTTTCGCTTCCTATGTCGGATTTGAAGGAAAAATCCCTAATATTGCAATCCCTCACCGAGCGAGGCCCTAACGGGATAAAATACTCAAAGTCATGGATTTAGTAAAATTTGTTGAAGACACACTTACGGAGAAAAAAGATTTTCCTGAATTCAAAGCAGGTGATACCGTAACGGTTGTTTACAAAATCAAAGAAGGAAACAAAGAGCGTGAACAGATGTTCCAAGGCGTTGTATTGCAGCGTAAGGGTCATGGCACCACTAAAACTTTTACAGTTCGTAAAGTTTCCAATGGTGTTGGAGTGGAGCGTATCTTCCCACTGTTCAGTCCAAAAATTGCCCGCATCGATGTAAATAAGCGTGGTGTGGTTCGTAGGGCTCGTATCTTCTATCTCCGTGAGATATTCGGTAAAAAGGCTCGTATCGAAGAAAAGCGCATGTAGTCTAGACTTTCATTTCATCATGATAAGACGACAGGCTCCTTCGGGGGCCTGTTTCTTTTTAAGATCATCTAATTGCTTCCAAAGCTCGGCTATTCACTAATTTTGCCCCCACTTTTTAACATTCCAGCCAACAAGCAACATGGCCTTTAATCCCGAAGCGAATCCAAAGGAGTTTATCATCATCAAAGGTGCTTCGGTTCACAATCTTAAAAAACTGGATGTAATCATTCCTAGAAATAAATTGGTGGTGATTACCGGTTTGTCGGGGTCGGGTAAATCATCTCTGGCCTTTGATACGCTTTATGCGGAGGGTCAAAGAAGATATGTGGAAAGCCTATCGGCCTATGCAAGGCAGTTTATTGGTCGGATGGACAAGCCCGAAGTTGAGTATGTGAAGGGGATTTCTCCGGCTATCGCCATTGAACAAAAAGTTAATGTGCGAAATCCGCGCTCTACCGTAGGAACTAGCACCGAGATTTACGATTACCTGAAACTGCTTTTCGCCCGAATTGGCAAAACCTATTCGCCCGTTTCCGGAAACGAAGTCAAAAAACATACGGTTAGCGATGTTACCGACTTCTGTCTAAGACATCCTATTGGTACAAAAATCATGGTGTTTGCCCCACTGGTTACCTCCGGGAAGCGATCTCTACAAGAGGAGCTATCAGTACTGTTGCAAAAGGGATTTACAAGGGTGAATTTGGATGGAACGATTGCAAAAATAGAAGAACTACTCTCTACCACTCCAAAGAAAGGAAAGTCATCCAAAAGCAAAACCGAGCCACAAGTACAAATCCTGATAGATCGCTTCGTGGTGGATGAGATAGATGATGATTTTAAATCACGCATTGCCGATTCGGCTCAAACCGCATTTTTCGAAGGTCGTGGCACATGTGTGGTAACCAGCGAGGCCGAAACTGGCGAATTCAACAGAGCCATTTTCAGCAACCGGTTCGAGGCGGATGGCATCGCTTTTGAAGAACCTTCCGTGAACCTATTTAGCTTTAACAACCCCTATGGTGCTTGCAAAAACTGCGAAGGCTTTGGAAGTGTCATTGGTATTGACGAGGATTTGGTGGTTCCTGATAAAAGCCTATCTATTTATGACGGTGCTGTGATGTGCTGGAGAGGCGAAAAAATGAAAGAGTGGAATGATGCCCTCATCAAAGTAGCGAACAAGTTTAACTTTCCCATCCATCGACCTTATTACCAACTCAACAAGCAGGACCGCGAAACGCTTTGGAAAGGTAATAGTCACTTCAAAGGGATAAATACTTTTTTTCAATTCCTTGAGGAGAACAACTACAAGATTCAATACCGAGTAATGCTCTCCCGCTATCGGGGGAAAACAGCATGTCCCGAGTGCAATGGAACACGACTCAGGGCTGATGCCAACCATGTTAAGGTTAGTGGACAATCCATTACCGACTTGGTGCTGATGCCAGTTGACCAATGCCTTTCCTTTTTTGATAAGTTGTCGCTATCAAATTATGACGCACAAGTAGCAGGTCGAATTTTAATGGAAATCACCTCCCGGATACGCTTCCTTGGGGATGTTGGATTGGGCTATCTCACTCTCAACCGTCTTTCGAATAGCTTATCAGGCGGTGAATCACAACGAATCAATCTAGCCACCTCATTGGGAAGTAGCTTGGTGGGATCTATGTATATCCTGGATGAGCCTTCCATTGGCCTACACCCCCGCGATACGGAAAGATTAATAAGCGTACTGAAATCCCTTCAGCAGCTAGGTAACACGGTTATTATTGTTGAACACGAAGAGGAGATCATGCGTGCAGCCGATGAACTGATAGACATTGGACCTATGGCTGGATCGCATGGAGGCACCTTGGTGTTTCAAGGAACATTCAAAGAAATGTTGAATTCGGAGGCACTTACTGGCAGCTATTTGTCGGGAAAACTTTCAATAGCAATCCCTGAAAGAAGAAGGAAGTGGAAGAAGTATGTTGAAGTTTGCGGAGCTAGGGAAAATAACCTTCAAAATATCACCGTTAAATTTCCACTAGGTGTATTGACCGCCGTTACAGGAGTAAGTGGTTCGGGGAAAACCTCTCTCGTTAAAAAAATCCTATATCCGGCGATCAAAAAAACAATCGGGGGTTACGGCGAACAAACGGGAAACTACGACAAGCTTGCTGGCGATTACAACTCGATTACCGAAGCCGAAATGGTAGATCAGAACCCCATTGGCAAGTCATCCAGATCAAACCCGGTAACCTATGTCAAGGCTTATGATGAAATAAGAGCCCTATTTGCAGACATGCCACAGTCGAAAAGCAGGAACCTAAAGCCATCACATTTCTCGTTCAATGTGGAGGGCGGTCGGTGTGATGTTTGCCAAGGAGAGGGATCGGTTACGATTGAGATGCAATTCATGGCCGATATCCATTTGAAATGTGAGTCTTGTGGAGGCCGCAGGTTCAAGGACGATGTGTTAGCTGTTGAGTTCCAAGGAAAGAATATCGACCAAATACTTGGTATGACAGTCGATGACGCCATCGCATTTTTCAATAGTCCGGTCAAATCAAAATACTCGAACCAGATGGAAAAAGTGGCTGCCAAGCTACAACCTTTGGCCGATGTAGGCTTGGGATATGTTAGATTGGGACAATCGTCGAGCACACTCAGTGGTGGCGAAGCACAAAGGATAAAGCTTGCATCCTTCATTGGCAGGGGACAATCGGCATCGGGCAGCTTATTTATTTTTGATGAACCCACTACCGGACTACACTTCCACGATATTCATCGCTTGTTGGATGCATTTAACGCCTTGATCAAACAGGGAAACTCCATCATAGTCATTGAGCATAATCCGGAAATCATCAAGTCGGCAGACTGGGTTATTGACTTGGGACCGGATGGAGGATTGAACGGCGGTCAATTGATTTTTGAAGGAACTCCAGAAGACCTTGTGAAGCATCCAAAATCCATTACAGGAAAATTCCTAAAGGAAAAAATAAAGCCCTAATAATAGGCTTTTCCAAAAATAGATCAATACAAAGTCACTTCTCTAGAAACTCCTGCTTTTGGTGCATCAACCTAAAGAAAAGCGGAGGAATCAACGCAAAGAAGACCATCGAAACATATCCATAGGGTAACACGGGACTCGTGTCGTAACTCTTGAGAGTATGATATGGCTTGGATGCGTAATAATGATGATCGGCGTGCCGACTAAGATCAATTAGGAAGTACCTACTGAGCACCTTGTCGGTTTGCCATGAATGCTTTTCAGTAACCCTTTCATCAGGACTTCTCGATAAACCATAATGCTCGATATAATTGGTGTATTCCAACAAAAAATTAGCAAAGAATACTTGCAATAGAAATGCTCCAACGCCTATAAGTCCTATGAAATACCAAACCAAAAACAAGACAGCCAATAAAGCAAGAGAAGCAGAAAACACATAATTCTGAATTGATAAAGGGTTAGATCCCATGGATATGAGACGCTGGGATTCGACATTCCATGAACTTTTCAATTGCCCGATTATACTTCTCCTAAAAAAACCATATACCGTTTCGCCCTTGCGAGCAGTTGCGGGATCAAGATCGGTACCAACATGTTTATGGTGCACCTTCAAATGATCCACATAGAAATACACATTACCGGCTGTAAACAACAAATAACTGCCGAGGGCCCGATGGAAGGCATTTTTTCGATGAATGAGTTCGTGCGCGATAACAATAGCCGATGAACCTGAGTTGGCACCAACCGATAAAGAGAGCAAAACCAATTGGATGAGAGAGAAATCAAAAGACATAAGTGACCACAGCAAGGTACCTATTGCAGCTGTTTGTAAAAAGACATGGCCATAAAGCAAAAAATCAGGAAACCAATCCTCCTGATTGAATGCGTTATCCTTGTTTTCTGGAACCCATATCTCGAGTATCGTCAAAAAAAGAAAAACAAAAACAGCATTGGTGGCAACCCACCATCCCCCCATCAGGTTACCATAAATAACCAACAAGCCCGGAATGTAACTCAGCGTGTATTTATAATTCCGATTCATATTCCATCAAATTTAAAAATTGAAATTGAATTATAAAACAATTGAATTCCAAATAGATAAATTTTCACAACCAAATATATGTCATAACATATATTTTATTATATTTGCAAAAACTAAATTTTATATCCATGAAAAAAACACTTCTTATCATTTCGTTGGCTGCTGCCTCAATGAGCACGACAGCCCAAAGCAATCGTTGGGACATTGACCCCACACACTCTCAAGTAACTTTCACAGCCACACATCTTTTGATTACCGAAGTGACTGGAAATTTTAAGCAGTTTAGTGGTAATGTGATGTCAGACAAGCCCGATTTTTCAGATGCGAAAGTGGATTTCTCTATTAAGGTAAATTCCATCAACACCGATAACCAAATGCGTGACGACCATTTGAAAAGTGATGATTTTTTCAATGCCACCAAGTATCCTGAAATAAACTTCAAAGGCAAACAAATGAAATCGGCGGGCAAAGGAAAATTCAAGCTCACAGGAGATCTGACCATCCGCGATGTTACAAAAACGATAACTATGGATGTTGTTTACTCAGGAACTGTTAAGGATCCATGGGGCAATACGAAAGCAGGTTTCAAGATCACAGGAAAAATCAATCGATTCGACTTTGGTTTAAAATGGAATACGCTAACCGAAGCTGGTGGTGCGGTAGTTGGACAAGATATAATCATAAATATACCACTGCAATTGGTGAAACCCAAACAGTAAAACAAAAAGCCCGGTGTTAACCGGGCTTTTTCATTTAGTCTTTTGTTGGTATTAATGGATGAGCCTTGTTAAAGCGCTCGATGAATGAATACATCTTTCGCTCCTTTATCTTGGGCGAACCCAACATTCGAAACTCATTCAACAATTCCTCATCTTCACGCATAAGTGTCTCCAATCGTCCTGGCTCAAAAGTGCCAATTCGACCATTAGTCATGTCTAAAAGCCTATAAGTCGAGGTTGTGCGAGCCTCAGTGACAACTGGACTCATTTGATCTCGAACAACAGGATAGGATTCCAAGAAATAACTTATTTGACCAAATAGCAAAATCTTGTGGAACTTCCCATTTAAAAGAATATATACAGTTCCATTTTCAACATAACCCCAAACAGGACTTTCACCCATGTTTCGTATTCCTGCTGTATCAGTATGAAAATATTTTTCAGCCATGTTGAACCATTGCCGAACGCTTGTTGCCTGCTGCTCCCCCTTGGAATCTTTGAAAAGTTGATTCTTGGTTAATTCAGGCATACCCTTTCTGAAGGAGGAAAACGAGTAATAAATTCCATCCTGAGGGTATTCGGATCCACAAACCGAAGAGGTGTTAAGTGCAACAGATAATAAAAAAAGTATTAGGGCTTTTATTTTCATATTGCAAATTTATAGCAGCAAAAATTGCATTGTGAATCACAAATACTGCTTATTTTGCACAAAAAGGAACAAGTTGTCCACAGTCCTATATCTCTCATACGATGGAATGACCGACCCGTTGGGTAGGTCCCAGGTCCTGCCCTATTTAGAAGGGCTTTCCAAAAAAGGTGTGGTTTTTCATTTAATCAGTTTTGAAAAAAAAGAGCAATACGAAAAGGGCTCTTCGAGTGTTAGGGAGCTGACCGAAAAAGCAGGCATCCACTGGCATCCACTTACCTATACCAAGAAACCTCCCGTCATTTCCACACTTTACGACCTTTCCCGGATGTGGACATTGGCAAAAAAACTGCACAAAACCCATTCATTCAACATGGTTCACTGCAGAAGTTACCTCAGTGGAATGGTGGGAATGAGAATGAAGTCCCGCTTTGGAATCAAATATCTCTTCGACATCAGGGGATTCTGGGCTGATGAGCGAGTTGAAGGAGGCTTGTGGAATCTAAAAAACCCGGTTTACAAGACTATTTATGACTTTTTCAAAAAGAAAGAAGTTGCGATGTTTCGATCTGCAGATGCCATAGTAAGTCTTACCCAAAAGGCATCAGTTATTATCGCATCCGATTTCAAAATCAATGAGGACCACATTTCTGTTATACCTTGCTGTGCCGATCTGAATCATTTCAACAGGGATCGTATACAACAAAACATCGTGCATGAAATAAGAGAATCCACTCGGATTGGAAATCATCAACCAGTTCTAGGTTATTTAGGTGCGATTGGAACCTGGTATATGCTAGAGGAAATGTTGGAGTTTTTCAAGCGAATGTTGGTGTTGCATCCTAAAGCTTATTTTCTGTTCATCACTCCTGAACATCAGAAAACAATATATGAGAAGGCCATTCAAATGGGCATTCCCACGAATCAGATCGGAGTTTTCTCCGCTAAACGGGAGGAAGTTCCATCGGCAATAAGCCTATTTGATGCTTCCATATTCTTCATTCGACCTACCTTCTCTAAATCGGCTTCATCACCAACAAAACAAGGCGAACTGATGGGTATGGGGATTCCAATTATTTGCAATACGGGTATCGGCGATACGGATACCATTGTGAAAAAATACGATAGCGGCGATTTGGTGGATTTAAATGATTCCCTATCCATAGACAAGGCGATAGCAAAATTGTCCAATACGATGAATCTTTCATCGGAAAAAATCATATCAGGTGCTGAGGACTATTTCTCTTTAGAGCATGGAGTTGAAAAGTATAACTCCATTTACAAGCACCTTCTTAATTGAATTGCATATTCACTTGTGGTGATAAGGCTCTCCCTTAATGATAGTGAAGGATCGATAAAGTTGTTCGATGAAAATAAGTCGGACCATCTGGTGCGAGAAAGTTAAAGCAGATAGCGACCAAACGGCGTTAGACCTTTTTCTCAATTCGGATCCAAAACCATAGGCCCCTCCTATCACGAATACAGGATTTACGACCCCTGTATTCATCCATTTCTCTACCGTTTGCGCCATTTTTATGGAGTCACAAGCCGAGCCTCTTTCATCTAACAAGACTACAAACTCATTTGATTTGATTCGTTTAAGAAATGAATCCGCCTCCAGTTCACACAATCTTTCAGGAGACATCCCTTGAGAGCGTTTTACATCGGGTAAAGTCTCCAAGTCAAACCCAATATAATGTTTGATCCTGGCGACATAATCTTCAACCCCTTTAAAGAGATATTCAGGTGTTGTTTTTCCAATTACCAAGAGTCGAATTTTCATACAAACCTGTCTATTAGCATATTAAACAACATCTGTTAACTTCGTCGAACAAATTGATATGAAAATCTTAAGTGTATAACTTTGGATTACGACAAATAAGAACAGAAGGAATTTTGGCTTGATTTTTGCAAATTTACCACTTAAAGATACCTATACAATGACCACCAGAAAATTGCTTTTGCTCTCGATTGCAGGGGCTTTGGTTGCCTTCGGGGTTCCAGATATTTTTGGTGATATTGCCAATGCCATTCGTTCAGGAGAAGCAAAAGCAATAACTCGATTCTGTGGCAATACCGTTAATTTAACCATGGTTAATCAAGAAGATGTCTACAGCAAAACACAGGCGGAACAGGTCTTAAAAGATTTTTTCTTGAAAAATACGCCTAGGAATTTCACGGTCGTTCATAAAGGCGTTTCCAAGGAAGGCTCCAAATATGCCATTGGCAGTATGGGCACTTCGCAGGGACTCACTTTCAGGGTTTATTTTTACATCAAGACCACCACCTCCGGAGATGTATTGCAAGAGCTTCGCTTCGAGAAGGAATAATACCCGAAGAAAAGTTCAAATTAATCCTTTTAAAGAACAGAATATTCATCATGGATGAATTAGACTTTATAAAACTCGCACTTTCTGAAGATGTAGGATCAGGCGACCATACCACATTGGCATGCATCCCAAATGACTCGAAAGGTTCCGCTAGGTTGTTGGTAAAGGCGGAAGGCATCATTGCGGGTGTTCAAATTGCAAAAAACATCTTTCACCATATCGAACCTGAAATGGAATTTATCTCTCATGTAAAGGATGGTTCCAAAATCACAAACGGCATGGTTGCATTTGAGGTAATCGGAAAGATTCAAACCATACTCACATGTGAAAGACTTGCTCTAAACTGTATGCAGAGGATGAGTGGAATCGCAACCCTTACAGCAAAGTATGTTGAAGCGGTAAAGCCTTATGGAACCAGGATCTTAGACACAAGAAAGACTACTCCACTGTTTCGAAACTGGGAGAAGCAGGCCGTATCCATTGGAGGAGGATTCAACCACAGAATGGGACTTTACGATATGATTCTCATCAAAGACAATCACATTGATTTCGCAGGAAGCATCACCAATGCAATTACACGAGCTAAAAAATACCTCGAATTGAAGAACATGTATATCCCTATCGAAGTAGAGACAAGGAATCTTGATGAGGTCAAAGAAGTCATGGATAATGGCGGCGTGGACAGGATTATGTTGGACAACTTTAACCCTATTTTAATGCGTGATGCCATTGAAATCATTGCAAACACAATCGAAACAGAAGCCTCCGGAGGCATTACATTATCAAATATTGCCGAATATGCAGCCACGGGAGTCAATAACATCTCCGTCGGAGCGCTAACCCACTCAGCAACATCATTGGATCTGAGCTTAAAGGCTACATTCAAGTAATAAGAGGATTTTGAAGGACAGAATCAAACTCTTCATTGACAAATCAAAGTCGAGGGTTGTCAAACCGATACTCGATCTCCTGAATCGTATTTACTTTCCTGGCAAGGAAAAAATAAGCATACTTGAAATACTAACCTTTTTTGTTATTGGAATACGAAAAGGAGATATCCGATCTCGTGCCAGTGCGGTATCGTTTGATTTCTTCCTAGCCATTTTTCCTGCCATTATCTTCTTTTTTACCTTAATCCCATATCTGCCGATTCAAGGAATCCAGGATAGAATCATGATGTTGATGAGCGAAGCTTTACCTGAGAGCGCTTTCATGGCAACCCGGTCCACCATAGAGGATATACTGAATCAACAAAGAGGTGGACTACTATCGTTCGGATTTCTATTTGCACTTTATGTATCAACAAATGGAGTTTACTATTTAATAGACGGATTCAACAAGAGCTATCATGGCATAGAGGTTCGAAGTCCATTCAAACAAAGGATGGTATCTCTATTCCTCACGCTTATGCTTGCCACCATTGTAATTGTATCTATTGCACTGACAATTTTTGCCGAGTATGCATCCGGATATCTGGCACAATACGATTTGATAAACAGTGGTCCTCGAATACTTCTTTTGAAAATCGGATCCAATACGATATTGGTTTTGATGGCATTGTCTCTAATTTCATCCCTGTATTACTTCGGACCATCCAAGAAAAACAAACGACCATTCATTTCTGTGGGCTCCATTACAGCAACTGTTTTTTTAATACTTACCACCTACCTATTCAATTACATCATAAGCAACTTTGGCACTTACAACAAGCTTTACGGTTCTATTGGAACGCTAATAGTGATTTTGCTTTACATTAATTTCAATTCCGTTTTGTTGATTCTTGGTTTCGAATTGAATGCATCCATAGAAAACGCCCGATCCAAAGCAGGTTCAAATGCAAAAAAGGCGCACCAGGTAATCTAACCCATTGCGCCTTTATTTTAAAAAAATAGATTATTGAACATCCGATTCGGTGGTACTGCCATCAACGGTTTTTACATATTCCCATGTCCCGGATTGACTGTTCCACTCTTCTATGACATACTCATCTACACCTGTGCTCCAGTTTTTATATGGGGTCCATCGTAATTGGATTCCATAACGCTCGTCGGGTTGAGCCATCAATAATATGGATGAGGATTCAAAACCGGAGGATGCTTCCAAAGAGCAAGTGTTACTTACCTTAACACGGTAATAATAGTTCTGAGATTTAACAGTTACATCATAATCCTCGTAACTGGTTTGAACAGCAGGTAAAACTGCAATTCTGGAGAAATTGACATTATCGGTTGAGCGGAAGAGTTCGTAGCCTGTAACCAATTGCGGAGCCAATGAAGGTGCGCTCCATTCTGTAAGCACCCAAGCATCATCCTCAACCGTAGAGCGAACCATGTCAACTCTTTGAATCAGCAAGGAGCCGGGAGCCAAGACATCTTCAATATCAGAGAATGCATCGAAAATAGGCAGACCACACAAATCCAATGATGTAATCCGATATGTAACACTGTCTGTGCAATAAACCGATGAATCTTGATAGGTTGTAACATTGCTTGGCAAAATCGCAAGATTATTCCAAGATGTACCCTCCTCATCCATTCTTTGTACAAGGTAACCACCAACAGGGGTACAACCTCCATAGTTATTCCATTGTAGCTGAGGACTGCTATTGCCCATATCCACCTCAAGATTAACCGTGCTATGTGAAGTATGCCTATCCAATGGCATAGATAGTCCGCAAATATTAACTGCCTGAACTATATAGGTGTTTGACCTATCAGATGTTTGAACACCATTGTCGAACCAAGTTTGATATACATCCGGATTTACAGGCATTGTATTATTTGATGTGTGTACAAGTTGGTAGGAATTGGTCAAAGTATTTAAACGGTAAATGTCATAATGATCCAGTTCCGGATGAATGATGTCAGCCCACTTCAACTCAACCTGATTCTCATCACTAACACTTGCGCTCCTAATGACCACTGGTCCAAGCGTATCGGCACCATAAACAAGTACTGAAGATTGGAATGAATTGGAACACCCTGCCATATTGGTAACTATCAATTGAACTTGGTGCGTTCCATTTTGATTAAAAGTCATGTTGGCCGTGGAACCATTCTGAACAACTCCATTATAACTCCAAACATAGGTCGCGGAAGAGTCTGCATTGGTTATATTGGGACTAAAGTTTGAGGAAAGCGGAGCACATCCAGAGGCCACTGATGAAGTAATGCCGCCGTTAGGAATCTCGCCTACAGTTACTGGTGTGGAAAGCATGAAGGTATCGGAACAACCTCCTTGACCCATTGCTACCAAAGAGATCCAATAAATACCGGAGTTTTGATAAATATGTGTGGGGGATGCATCGGTTGATGATGATCCATCTACAAAGTCCCAGAAATAAGAAACCGCATTGGTACTTAAATTCGAGGGAGATACTGAAAAAGGAGCACAACCGGTGTTAGAATTCAATGAGTAAGATGCCTCAGGATTTCCATAAACAACAATTGAATCAGGAAGCTGGAAATAAGAGGTGCATCCAGCACTGTCAGAGGTAGTCAAAATCACATAATAGACACCAGGTTGACTAAAAACATGTGTTGGATTGGCAAAATTGGATGAGTCGCCATCACCAAAGTTCCAAAACCAGTTTGTAGCATTGATTGAAGAGTCGCTGAAGGATACCGAATGTGGTGCGCAACCAGTCAAGCTAGATGCTGTAAAGTTCGTATATGTACCAGTAATCTCAATCGCATTAGGAACCACCAAAGTATCCATACATCCAGAGGAGTCGGTTACAACAAGTTCGATATCATAAACTCCAGGGACATTATAAACATGCAAAGGATTTTGAAGTGATGAATTATTCCCATTGCCCAATGACCAAGACCAAGCTTGTGCTCCAGTCGAAAGATCCTCGAAATTAACAATGGTCGGAGCGCATGAATTATTGGGAGTGAAATTGAAATCAGCAATAGGTCCGGAAGTGGAAACTGTTGCCAATGGTATCGTTTGTGTACATCCGGTAGGCGCAGTAACAGCTACCGAAACAGGGTAGCTGCCGTTTCCTAAATACAAATAACTTCCGCTAACAAGAGTGTCGTTTGAAAATGACATTATATCGCCATTTCCAAAATTCCAAGACCAACTTGCAGGCATGGAAGACAAGCCGCTGAACTGAAAAGCCAAGGGGGAACAACCCAATGAATCACCTTGGTTTACTGAAACATTCATGGCGTTGATATTTGGTAAAGAAACGGCATTCATACAACCTACCGCATTCCAAACATAAAGAGTAATGGGGTTATCGGGCATGCTATTGAAAACATGAACAGGATTTTGTTGAGTGGAGGTAGCATTATCTCCAAAATCCCAAAGCCAACTTACAGCATCCACGCTTTGGTCAATAAATGTTGCAGTGATTGGAAAACAAACACCATCCTGTGTAAAATTAAAGGAGGCAGCTATACTTGGCCTATTTGCATAGTCATTCAAAGATAGTGTATCACTACATGAACCTGCAGTGGCTATCAATGTCACATCATGATATCCAAAAGCCACCAAAGTGTGTTGTGGGCTGGCTAGGCTAGAATATTGTCCATTACCAAAATCCCAAAGATATGATGTAGCACCAGTAGATAAGTTCGTAAAATTAACAGTTGGAGGATTACAACTATTATTAATCAATGTGAAAGTGAAATCTGCTACCGGAGCATTGATTTCAATCTGGTAGGAAAGATTAAATACAGTGGTGCACTGTGCCGCATCTATAGCAGTTAAGCTAACATTGAACAATCCTCCATCAGGAAAAGAATAAACAGGATTTTCAAGATTTGAGGTGGCTCCATTATCAAAATCCCAATGATAAGAAACGAAGCCGGGATTATTACTTGAAAATGCAATAGGCTCCCATGCACATGCCTTTCTTTTATTCGCTGAAATCGGATTATTACCTGATGAGTAATATGTAACAGATTTGGAGGCAGTACAACCAGTCGAGTCGGTTACCGTAAGGCTTATAAGATAATTTATTCCAACAGTGGTATATTGATGTGATGGCTCAAACAGCGTAGAATGATTTGTATCTCCAAAGCTCCACAAATAATTCACGCCCGTGGTAGAATTGTTATTTATATTCACCGTAGATCCAGAACAACCGGAATTCATAGTGTAACTGAAAGCAGCTGTAACTCCACTTACAACTACAAGATCAGACCAAAATATGGTATCTGTAGTTCCGTTAGCATTCGTGGTGAGTAGCGTTACTGAATAAACTCCGGCGTTTTCATATATATGTGAAGGATTGAATGCCGTAGACGAATCTCCATCACCAAAATACCAAACACAGGAAACCGCACCTTGGGTTGGATTTCGAAATAAGGTGGCGAAGGGTGCACAGCCCTGAATGGGGTCAGGCGTATTGATAGTTGGCGGAGGATTTGTACCATTGCCGTTCCCAGCGGATGGGGGACAAGTTCCAGAGCTTCCGCCTACAACGGCTGGGAAAAACAGGGTATCGCTGCATCCATTGTTGTATATAACTAATGTTAGATCGTATGGACCACCATTAGCAGGATATACATGAGTCGGGTCCTGAACATAAGATGTATCGCCATCACCGAAAATCCAAGTCCAAGCAGTTGCTCCTATGCTATTCGCTTGAAAAGCCAAGGTAGGAGGATTCAAGCTCAGTATAGTTCCGTTTGGATCGGCATACAAGGGTTGGAAATTAGCAGCGAAATTCTGAACAGTTGTATATGAGCAACCATTTGATGTTGTAATAGTTAATGAAACATTATAGGTGCCAGGGTTGGCATAAATATGTGTTGGATTTTGCAATGTAGATGTGTTCCCATCACCAAAATCCCAAAACCAAGAGACCGCATTGGAGGATGTATCGGTGAATGATGTAACAAATGGGGCACAAGCTGAATCAACCATGGTAAATCCGGCATAGCCTTCCGTCAACACATAAGTAATAAATGGCGAAATACTCTGGGAACAGGAGTTACCATTCGATTGTGTTTGCAAAGACACTGTATAAGTTCCAGGATTAGCATAGGTATGGATGGCATTTTGAGCATTTGATGTACCACCATCGCCGAAATCCCAATTCCAGGAAGAAGATGAGGGTGAATTATCGAAAAGATTTGCCGTGTAGGGCGCACAACCGTAGATGGTGTCTGGTGGACCGAAATTGTTCACGCCATTGCTGATTTGAACATTTGATGGCATTAGGTATGTGGAAGCACATCCATAAGTTTGGTTGGTAACAGTTAATGAAACCTGATAGCTTCCTGGGTTAACATAGGTATGCGATGGGCTCTGAAGGTTGGAAGTACTACCATCACCAAAATTCCATAAATAAGAGTAGCCACCACCACCAGGATGATTAAAGTTGACTGTGTGAGGTGGACAACCATCAATGTCATCTGCTGTAAATTGAGCATTCACCGCATTTACAGTTATGGGATTAACTGCATATTGGGTATTTGAACATCCATGTGAATTGGTAACGGTTAGGGATGGAAGATAACTTCCCGCATTACTATATGTAAGGTTTACAACCGGTCCGCTTGTCAAAGTATCACCTCGACCTGTGAGCCACAAGTAAGTTAATCCTGGATCCGCAGCCACATGATTCAAGGATACATTAAGTGGTGCACAGCCTGAGTTGGGAGTTACAGTAAAATATGCGGAAGTCAGTGGCCTAGCTACCAAAGTATCAATACTTGTATTTTGACAGCCATTTGAATAGGTAGCTGTCAAAGAAATCGGATAACTACCCGGATTGAAGAAATTTTGTTGGTTTGAAGGCTGACTAGAAAAGACTCCGTTGCCGAAATCCCACGAAAGTGCATGTATCCCAGTTGTATTAGTTGATATAGTTGCATAAACTGGAACACAACGCATGAGTCCACCTGAAACCGAAATGGATGGTACAGGATTATTTAAAACAGTAATATAATCCAATGCCGTAGAAGTGTCGCTGCATCCAAAGGCATTAACAGTAACTAGAGTAACATCATAAGTTCCAGGACCACCAAAAACATGTTGTGGATTTGGAGATGTGCTGGTGTTTCCATCACCGAAATTCCATAAGTACGATACAACACCTGAAGCCTGGGTTGTATCTACAGCAAAAGCAAATGCATGAGAGGCATCGCATGTGGACAGGGTGTCGGCACTAAATACCGACGCAGGGTTGCTAAGGATGGTTACGCTTGAATCTTTGGTTAAAGATGAACTACAACCGTTTGCGTATATGATAAGGGTTACATCGAAAACACCGGACGCAGAATAGTTATGCGTAGGACTTGCTATCGAACTGGTATTACCATCACCAAAAAACCATTGCAAAGAATTATAAGCCCCTATGGTTTGATTCAGGAATGAGATACTATTTCCGTTAAAACACTCGATTGTATCTGGTATAGAAAAAACAGGCTGAGGAGCGCTGATGGCTAAGATGTAATTGCTTTTAGTAAGAGAATCAGAAGTACCGTTTGCATAATTCACCTTGAGCTTTACAGAATATTGACCTGCATCCAAAAAAGTAATCACAGGATTCTGTGCCCTTACAACAGGCAATTGACTGCCTGTATTTTGATTCGTGAATGTCCACTCCCAGCTTACAGGAGAACCAGCAGAGTTGCCCTGAAAATTCACATGTAATGGAACACAACCCGAAAGGGTATCTGCGTTGAAACTAATTTGTCCACGGACTTGGGTAGCTCCTAGCAGTAAAATAACTAATAGAAGAACCTGAACAGGTTTAAACTTCATGGCCGATTGGTTTATCGTTCTCAATGACAATCACTTAAATCCCATTTCTGGGTACTAGCCGCTGGCGCTCAATATTTCCAGAGACTGGATTTGTTTACGCAACCATACCAAAAAATGTTACCGAATACTTAGAAAAAAGAAAGGGGTGAAAATTCAGGCTTAAAGACTGATATCCAATATATTAAGACAACCTGTTAATAACTCGAGGCTAAAACAAAAGAGCCCCGACTCCCCTATTTTGATGGGATGCAAATAGCCAATCCAATGTCCTTGGGTGAGGTAATCAAAGATAATTGGCCATTTTTTTGAACTTCAAAAACCTGATATCGATGTTGCCAAAAAAAATCAAAAACCTGTTGACTGGAATGTCCGAATCGACTGAGATTTTTGTCGTAAATCTCAATAAAAAACACCGGGCTAGTCGTTAGCAAGGTGTGCTTCATTCCATTCAAAACATTCAACTCATTGCCTTCTACATCAATCTTTACCAAATCTGGTAGCAAAGACCCATTATTACTCAAGATGGAATCTACCGTATCAACTTCAACTTGGATACGCTTACCAGAAACTCCTTCAGGCATCGATAATCCAGACATTCCAGAATGCTTATCATCGGCTACGAAAAAATCAAATCGACCTTTCTTGTCAGATAGTCCTATGTTTAGTGTAGACACCCTATTTAAATAATTATTAAGCCTCAAGTTATGTGAAAGCCGATTGAACATATCAGGCGCTGGTTCAAAAGCCAGAACCTTTACAAAATCATTTTGATCACAAGCGAGAAGAGTATAGTATCCAAAATTGGATCCTATATCCAAAATACTTTTTGAATTCTTAGAATAGTTTAGCCAACACCTGGTTTCGGCCTTTTCAAATTCATAAACACCGAAAAAATAGACCAATCGCTGAACCCAATCATCCAATTTCAAAAACACCCGAGTTCTGCTACAAATGGTGGTTTCTAATTCAACACCATTGAAAAATCCAAGAAGCTCAAAAAGTCTTAGAAGGGGAATTTTACCTTTACGCAAGGGAAAATGCCGAACATATAGCCTTAGTAATCGACAAACAACTTTCCTCATAATTCAAATTTCAACTTCTGGAGTTTAGACAATTTTCATATAAATAATTAAAACGGATACCAATTTCCGTGAAATAATCAGGTGACAATGAATTTCGAACTGTCTGTGGGTCATATTTCTGATAAGCCGATAACATTTGTTTCATTGCTGAAACCAACTGTTCTTTAGAATCTATATCTATTAAAATACCATTCGATTCATTAACAAACTCCTCAGGGCCTTTGCATTTGGTGGAAATAACTGGCACACCTTGCATGATAGCTTCAAAAGTAGAAATAGAAAATGTCTCAAAACGGCTATTCAATATATAGCATGAAGATTTGCCATACAAATTTTCCAATTGATTTGGGTCCAAAAAACCATGAAACACAACCGTTCCATCCAGTAATCCGTGCTGACGAGCATGCGATTTCATCGCTTCGAAGTCTTGTCCATCACCGGCAATATGCAAACGAACATGGTCATATTCCCGTCGTAAGGTTGCTAAGGCATCCAATACCCCAGTTATATTTTTTTCGCGATCATTCATATTGCATACCATCAAGAAAGTGCCATGCTCAATATGTTCTATGCTCCTAGGATATAAATTCAAATTAAAAACATTTGGGATTTGAACCATTGATTTACCACAAGCTGTTTTTTCTGCTATGGTATCAGCTAACACTTTTGAAACAGTGCTTATAGCGCAAGATTTGTTATAAAGCCAAGAAATAACTTTTCTGATTATTCCAGGCAGCTTATCATATCTGCCATCCTCAGCAAAATATCCAGACCAATGCTCAGATATGATTAAGGGTTTTGAGGTCAGTATCATAAATGGAAACAAAAACACACCAATGTGATATGGAACATGCAAATGAATCAATTTTGTTCCTCGTAGCCTTCCGAATATCGCTAAACGAGTATACCAATAGCAAATTTGAAACCATACATAAATTGATCCCCATGAATTGTCGATTGGAACAACAATCTCTTCGAGATTTTGATTAATCCTTTGAGATTGACTTTTTCGATTATGATCATCGTGTTTACCAACATCGAAGTACAAGACATTCACTTTCGAATATTTGGAAATCTCAAGCACATGTTTCTTAATGAAAACACCATGCCCTTGGTTTCTCAGAGTAGGATACCAACTTGGAATGACAAGAATGTGTTTTAACGGATCCAATGAATTGCAAGCCAAATTTGAAAAATGAATTAGCTAAATAAAATCGACTTCAAATATTACATATAAACAAGCATCAAATTGATTTCATCCAATGGTTTAAAACCGCCAAACGCCAAACAAGTATTGCCTTTGAATTATCACCATTTTTATAATCGCCTAACACTTTATTCAATGGTTTACGATCAATGAAATCCGGAAACTCCCCAATATTGTCTAACAAATGAGATAGCGGACCTCTAAGCCATTTACTTTCTCCTGGAGTTACAAAACCTTTCTTATCTTTTCGATTGAATATGGCATCGGGAATAATACCCCGCATTGCTTCCCTTAAAACCCTTTTTGTCGTAGATGGAGTAATCCTATCATCGTCAGATAGTGCGAAAGCATATTCAACTAAGCGATGATCAAGAAAAGGAACACGAGATTCAATGGAGAAAGCCATAGAATTACGATCCTCATAATGAAGTAGTGAAGGTAAACTAGTCGTGAATAATAGGTTATATAGAAACCCATCCACTTTGGTAGCTCCACAGTCCTTTAATTCAAAAGGATTCTTCGCAGGTTTCTCGCGCATCATGAATGGAAAATAACGATTGTACTCCAATCCGTATACCGATTGTTCTTTAGAAAATCCACTAACGATGCTTTTACCAAAATGAGAAAGCTTTTTAACAACACCATTGCCCAAGTTGGAATTGACGATGGAAGTGGCTTGATAGGCACCGACCAAATCAAAAGCCCTCAACATGCCGCCAATCAATCGGTAGTATGTATGCATATAGCCACCAAGGTACTCATCTGCACCCTGTCCATCTAAAACAACCTTAATGCCATGTTTCGAGATCATCCGCATCAAGAAATATTGAGAAATAAATGAACTTCCTGTGGCTGGAACATCACAATGGAAAAGTGCATGATCAAAACAATCCCTAACATCATCATCCGAGGGACTGAAGTAATAGGGCTGGATATTCGGGTATTTGCCAATAACTTCACTGACAAATGATCGTTCATCCACATCGCCTTTGCCCTCGTAATATATACTGAAGGTTTTGTATTTAACATCAGGTGTTATTTTCTGCACCGATGAAACAATGGATGAGCTATCAATTCCACCACTTAAGCAACTGGCGATTGGGACATCGCTCCTCAAATGAAATCGGATGCTATCCATGAAATGCTCGCGAAAACGATCCACTTTTTCAGCAAAACTCAAATTGGATTTATCAAATCCGTTAACATCCCAATATTTGTAAGTTTTGATATGTCCTTGATACCATTCTAGATTATGGGCGGCAGGCAATGATTTTATCACATCAAAATAGGTTTCATCCTCATAACACAACCACCCCAATTGAATACCCCTAGAAACCTGATTCAAATTCAAAATCGGCTGAAACAAATTCGAGACTTTCAAAGTCTTCAGCTCACTGGCAAAATGCAAAACACCATCTTTAACTATGTAATTGAACGGCTTGATCCCAAACCTGTCGCGACTGGCAAAGAACCGCTTTTGAATATCATCCCAAATAACAAAAGCCCACATACCCATGAATCGATTCACACAGCCTCCACCCCATTGCTGAAAGGCGTGCAATATGACTTCTGAATCTGAAGATGTGCAAAAACGATGACCCAAAAACTCTAACTCTTTTCGAATCTCTACATAATTATAAATCTCACCATTAAATATCAGTACCAACCCATCATGAATCATAGGTTGATTGGCGGCATCAGAAAGGTCAATAATAGCCAGGCGATTATGGCCTAATCTCACACCATCAGCAGACCAAACTCCGGTTGAGTCAGGACCGCGATGATGCTGAATCTCAAGCATACTTCTGATCAATGCATCATCATTATCTTGCGATTGACGAGAACCCACTATGCCTGCAATTCCACACATGGTCAGTCTCGAAAAATTATGATGAATAAATAAAGAAACATATGTGACATTCTACTCAACTTAAAACATAAATCTCCAAGCAACGGAATCGATAAGAATTATTCATGAAACCTTATTTGTATTCAAGTAGTTTAAAATCATCTGGATGGTAAATTCAGCTGCGTGACCATCGCCAAAGATGGGCGGATATAGCAATTGACTTCTCGTTTTCCTGAAATGGTAAAATGCAGCTTCGATGCGAGTAGGTTCTGCATCGACCAATTCAGCACATCCATTGACAACGAGTTCAACCCATGGCGTTTCGGATTGTAATATCAAGCAAGGCTTTTCAAAATAATAGGCTTCTTTCTGTACTCCGCCAGAATCGGTAATAACCATCTCTGCATTAGCCTCAAGACATATCATGTCCAAATAAGATGCAGGTGCTATTATTTTCAAATTCGCATTAGATTCAAGTCGTTCACCAATATCTCCGAGGCCTGCCAACATCTTCCTAGTCCTTGGATGCAACGGTATTACAAAAGGTGTACCCGTAGTTGAAGAAAGCCGATCCAAGGATTCAAAAATAGATTTCAACCTTCCAATATCATCTGTATTGTTATTCCTGTGCACTGTTACCAATACAAACCGGTCCTTAAGTATACCCAAATCAGCCATCATAGTTGATTTTTCAAGGGCAACTTTACGGAAGTATAGACTATTGTCGAACATGATATCCCCGCAAAGTATTACTTTGGGATTATCCACATGATAAGGACCTACATTGTCGCAGCTGAATCCTTCTTTATACAAATTTTCGGCACCAGTGACCGTGGGAGTAAATAGCAATGTGGATACATGGTCGCACATGATCCGGTTTATTTCTTCGGGAACTTCCTTTGTAAATGATCGCATTCCAGCTTCAATGTGTATGATAGGAACTCTTAATTTGGATGCAACCACAGCTCCTGCCAAAGTGGAATTGGTATCACCATACAAAATGACCGCATCAGGTTTCTCCTTCAACATCACTTCTTCCAAAGCGACTATGATACCTGCTGTTTGAACTCCATGACTACCGGATCCTATACCCAGGTTATAATCTTCGCGGGGTATTTCCAATTGCTCGAAAAAAATCTCCGACATTTCCCTGTCGTAGTGCTGGCCGGTATGAACTATAATTTCTTTCACTTTGCCCGAGAAGGATGTACGGATAGCCCTACTGATCGCAGCGGCTTTAATGAATTGGGGCCGAGCCCCTATGACGGTGATGATCTTCAACATCTACTAACTATTTTTTCGTTTTTGAAACAGCATCCAATACTGAAACCAAAGATTTGGTTAAACTGGCTCTCGAATACTTGTCAGCATTCGATTTTTGATCCAATGACTTCACAGATGTGTTCCTGAAATTCGCGAAAGCATTGGTGAGGAATGATTTCATACCAATCATATTGTCAAAAGCTATGGCTTTACCCGCATTGGCATCCTTCAAAACCGCCGATGCATCGCCATCCTCAGGACCAACGCATAAAATAGGAACTCCGGCAGCGAGGTATTCGAATAGTTTACCGGTGAGTATGCCTTTGGCATTAGGCGTATCATTGAGCACCAATAGCAGCAAAGAAGCTGAGCAAAGCTCGGAAGGTACGGACTCATGCGACATGTAATCAACATACTCCACATGGTTTGATAAACCACAACTTTCGATTGAATCCTTGACAGAAACATCAACCTTTCCTACAAGTCGAATCTTCAACAGACCTGCAAAATCCATATCTTTTTGAATCAACTCCCCCAAAACTTTCCATAAAGCTAATGGATTACGAGAGGGCACCAATGTTCCTACATGGGATATTAAAAATTTATCGTTGATTTTTGGCTCAACTCCTATAAAATCGTCCGGATCGAAGCCATTTGTAATCACTACTGAGTCTACATCATGATTAGATTTAAACTCCTCCTTCATTCCATTTCCTACAACAACTACTTTGTTCGCATTGGTTAGTACAAACCGTTCTAACCGATGATGCTTCTTATCTGCCCACGAAGTCAATTTCAAATCTTTGTAATAATCGATATTTGTCCACGGATCTCGAAAGTCGGCAACCCATGGTATATGACAAATAGATGAGAGCTTTGCCGCAATCAGATGCATGCTATGGGGAGGTCCACTGCTCACAATGACATCTACATGATTTTGGCGAAGCCATTTGCTTAAAAAACCAACAGAGGGATTGATCCAAAAACAGCGAGCATCAGGAATAAATAAATTGCCCCGCAACCAAACGGAAATCCTTTGTGTAAATCCCGGACGACGGTTCTCAGTAAGAAATCCCGTGTTTATTTTTTCGGTTTTTGAGGCGCCCACAAAGCGCTTATACCAGGAGTAGGGTTCCCAAATGGGTTGCTTCAAAACTGTAATTCCTTTTGGAATATCCTTTTCCAAAGTAGAGTCCAAAACCGGCATTTCCCCATTCGATGGCGTATATACGATGGGATCCCATCCATTTTGAGGAAGATACTTGACAAATTTCAACCATCGCTGTACACCGGCTCCACCTCCCGGCGGCCAATAGTATGTGATGATTAAAACCTTCTTGGATGACAAAACAAAACAATTAGTTTTTAAAAGCGCCGCGTACTTCGCTGAATAAAACGCCTGCAAACACCAGCAATAGCAAAATAGATCCAGCCATTGCGATTTTTTCACCCGTCATGTAAACATCTGGTTCGAACTTGAACTCTACTTTATGTTTACCAGCCGGAATACGCATGGCTCGCAACACATAATTGACTCGGAAATGGTTGGCAGGCTTACCGTCGATAGTGGCCTTCCATCCTTTATCGTAATATATTTCAGAAAAAACCGCCAACTGATCACTGCTGCAATCTGTTTCATATTGCAATCTATTGGCACGGTAGTCAACCAATTTAATGGTAGCGTTGGAATCAGGAACTATTTTTAAGCCCGCCAACTCCCTCTTGAAGCGCTGATCAACAATTGCTGTTTGTGAAGGCTCAAAATTAGACAATGCGGTAATTTCACTATCCGCATTGGCAACCATTTTAAACTCATCTACAAACCATGCTGCACCCAAAGCACCTGTGTTGGGCTGCACCACCAATTGCCCTGTCTCTCTAGAGCTACCTATCAGGTATTTGGTATTCAACATATCTAGCACCTTGAGATTGTTGTTACTGATTTGATATTCGATCAACTCTTGATAGCGTTTCAACTTGGCGCCATGGTATCCACCGATACTATGATGAAAATAAGATGTACTGGCGTCATTGAAAGTACTCACGGAAGTGTTCATGACTCGATATCCCAGCTCAGTATCTTGCAATATAGCCATATTGGCTTCGTTGGGAGCAAATGGTTGCTTCAACCTGGTCTTTGAAACAAAATTGTCATCAGACAAATAGCGTTTGTCGACCACCCACATATCCAACAAAATGAGAAGACCTAATGCCATCACTCCTTGTGCCACTTTCAGCTTTCCTGTCAAAGAAAGCCATAGCAGCCCAAAAGCGATTGAGATGAAAAAGAATGAACGGAAAGCATCTGTTTGCAAAGCTGAAGCCCTATCGTCATGCAGCGCCTCAATAAGCCAGGTGATAGGCTTACCATCTTGCCCAATCAATTGATCATCGACCTCAGCGCTGAAGTCGATAAAAGAAGGAGCAAGTACAGCGAAAAACAAACACAGCCCTCCTACGGCGTAATAAGCATATTTCAACGCATTTTTCCTTTGAACCAAAACGATGGTTTCATCAAAAAGCTGTTTGAGACCCAGGAAAGCCAAAAGCACAAAGCTCAGACTACAAAATACAAGTGCCATTGAAACCGTTCTAAACTTGTTGTAACCGGGTAGATAATGGAACAGGAGATCATTGAATGAAAGAAAATGCTTTCCCCATGACATAAAGAGGAACAACACCGTAGTTACAATTAGCCAAATCCTATATTCACTTTTCACAAGAAGCATCCCTATCACGAAAAGGAAAATGATGATAGCACCCATGTATACAGGACCGGCGGTATAAGATTGACTGCCCCAATAGAGTGGCGCTTGTTTTACGAACTGTGCTGCTTGTTGACCTGCTCCATTATCATTGAGCGCCTCAAATGTGGCCGATTTCCTTCCAATATCAGAACTAGAGGGTCCTCCCATGTAGTCGGGAATAAGCATGGTGAACGACTCACCGATGCCGTAGCTCCATGCGAAAGCATAATCCTGGTCAAGACCTTTTGAAACCTTTTTATCGGTTAGCTCCGATGGACCTCTTGTGGTATCCTTTCCATATTCCATGGTGGCCCACAAACTGGTAATATTGGGCAGCACACTCATAATGGCTGCAATAGACAATACCATTGCACCTTTTATAAATCCTGGCATTGTTTTTTGCTTCATGGATCTGAAGAACTGGATCAGGACCAACAATGCAATTCCAATTGCCAAGTAATAGGTTATCTGAAGGTGGTTCGCATAAATCTGTAATGCCAAGAAGAGGGCGGTTACGGCCCCTCCTAGCAAATGCCTACCATTAAAGACCAAAACCACTCCGGCTAATACGAAAGGCATCAACGCAATGGCATGCAACTTGGAATTATGGCCAGCCATCAGAATGATAAAGTTATAAGAGGAGAAAGCGTAACCGATAGCACCCGCGGCAGCCATACGCCAATCAAACTTGAAACTCAAAAGCAAAACATAAAATCCCAAAAGAGACAACAAAACATATCCATAGGGTTCGGGGAATCCAAGCAGCAGTATTTTGTTCACATAGGATACCAAATTGCTTGGGTATAGTACGGAAATCTGGTATGCAGGCATCCCTCCAAACATAGAGCGGGTCCAAAGGGGTTCCTCGTTATATTTTTCGCGATGGTCGGCAATCTCCTTGGCCATTCCCTCCCACTGCTCGGTATCGTGTTGGCTCAATCCTTTGCCTTGTAAGATTGGACTGAAGTACACCGCACAAATGGCGATGAAGAAAAGAACCACATAAAGGTGGGGTAAAAGCTTTTTGAATTCAGGTCTCATGAAATCGAATTGGGTTTCAGTTTATTTGACTTCCTCGTAATCCACATAATCGCCATCACCGGTATTTGATTTGGCTTTTGGTGTTCCTGTAACAGACACATGCCCTTCGGGCTTGGGGTCTTGGGTTGCTGCTCCGCTTCTTTTCTTCATTTCGTCTCGCATTTTCTGTTGCATATCGACAAACGAAGATGCCACCATGTTCCTGGTCATCATGCGAAGCAAGAGGAAAATGCAAAGGATAATGAGAAGGAATTTCAACATTTCAATCTGAGATATGAAAGGTTCAACGGCTCAAATACATTGATTTCTCTTTGTACAGATTCCTGAAATAGGGATCCTCAATGGTTTCGATAAATCGGATAGCTTCACCGGTAGACTTCATTTCAGGCCCAAGTTCTTTATTGACATTGGGGAATTTATCAAATGAGAACACAGGCTCCTTGATGGCGTAGCCGAATGAAGCAGGCTCGATTTTGAAATCCTTAAGTTTATTCGCACCCAACATAACTTTGGTAGCGATGTTAATGTATGGCACCTTGTGTGCTTTAGCAATAAATGGTACAGTGCGGGATGCACGAGGATTGGCTTCAATCACATACACCTTTTCATTTTTTATAGCATACTGGATGTTGAGCAATCCACGAACATTCAATGCCAAGGCAATCTTGCGAGCATATTCACGCATCTGATCCAAAACACCCGAAGATAAACTGAAAGGTGGAAGAACAGCATAGGAGTCGCCAGAGTGTATTCCGGCTGGTTCTATGTGCTCCATCAGTCCGATGAATTGAATGTCCTCACCATCACAAATAAGGTCGGCCTCAGCCTCCTCCGCCCTGTCGAGGAAATGATCGATCAACACCCGGTTTCCTGGAAGGTTTTTTAAAAGTTTGATAACCGCTATTTCCAACTCTTCATCGTTGATTACGATACTCATTCCCTGTCCACCTAAAACATAGGATGGACGAACTAGAACTGGATAACCAACTTTCTTTGCGACAACCAAGGCTTCTTCAGCCGACTCGGCAACACCGTACAATGGATATGGTATGTCGAGGCTTTTGAGCAAGTCTGAAAATCGGCCACGATCCTCAGCCAAATCCATGCTGTCGAAAGATGTGCCTATGATACGAACACCTTTTTGATGAAGTTTCTCTGAGAGCTTCAAGGCGGTTTGACCACCCAGTTGCACGATGACCCCTTCGGGCTTCTCATATTCAATCAGCTCGTAAATATGCTCCCAGAAAACGGGTTCAAAGAAGAGTTTGTCGGCAATATCAAAATCGGTAGATACCGTCTCAGGATTACAATTCACCATGATGGCCTCGTAACCTGACTCTTTAGAGGCGAGGATTCCGTGTACGCAAGAGTAATCGAACTCAATGCCCTGGCCAATCCTGTTAGGACCGGAGCCAAGTACAATAACCTTTTTCTTATCGCTTACAACGGACTCGTTGTCGACAACAAACTCACCGGAAGTATTTCGATAGGATGCCTCGAAAGTTGAGTAGAGATATGGAGTATGTGATGGAAATTCAGCGGCGCAGGTATCAACCATTTTGTATACGCGGCGAACGCCAAGTTCTTTTCTCTTCTCATAAACATCATCTTCTGTTACATTACCTAGGAGATGTGCGATTTGCGCATCGGAGAATCCTTTTTGTTTCATCTCCAACATCAAATCCGCCGGAATATTGTTCAGATGATATCTTCTAATCTCTGCTTCTATTTGCACCAACTGCTGGATCTCATTCAAAAACCATTTATCCACCTTGGTAAGGTTGTGTACCGATTGAATGGGCACACCTAAGCGAAGCGCTTCCTTGATATGAAATAAACGATCCCAGGAAGGATGCTCCATACTGTGAACGATATCATCTACACGGGTCCAACCTTTGCCATCGGCGCCTAAGCCAAGTCTGTTTATTTCGAGCGATTGACAAGCTTTTTGCAAGGCTTCAGCAAAGCTCCGGCCAATACCCATGGCCTCGCCTACCGATTTCATCTGAAGTCCCAAAGAACGGTCAGCACCATGAAATTTATCGAAGTTCCAACGAGGAATTTTAACAATGACATAATCCAAAGTTGGCTCGAAAAATGCAGAGGTTGATCCAGTGATCTGGTTTTGCAATTCATCCAAATTGTAACCGATGGCCATCTTGGCGGCTATTTTGGCTATTGGATAGCCGGTGGCTTTGGATGCCAATGCGGAGGAGCGCGAAACTCGCGGGTTTATCTCTACGGCAATAATGGACTCGTCCTCTGGATTAACAGCAAACTGCACATTGCATCCTCCTGCGAACTGACCGATGGAACGCATCATTTTGATGGCCAGGTTTCGCATATGTTGATAGGTCTTATCACTCAGGGTCATGGCAGGAGCCACGGTAATCGAATCTCCTGTATGGATACCCATTGGATCGAAATTCTCAATAGAGCAGATGATGATAACATTATCCTTGTTATCTCTCAAAAGTTCCAATTCAAACTCCTTCCAACCGAATACGGCTTTCTCAATGAGCACTTCATGTATAGGTGAAGCTTGCAGTCCGCGCATGAGCTTCTCTTCGAACTCCTCCTTCTTGTAAACAAAGCCAGCACCTGTACCTCCAAGCGTGTAAGAGGGGCGAATAACCAATGGGAAGCCCAATTGTTGCGCTATTTCCTTTCCCTCCAAAAATGAGTTTGCAATACGGGAAGGGGCGACGCCAACACCGATATCCACCATAAGTTGACGGAAAAGCTCTCTGTTTTCGGTAGTTTCGATGGCAGCGACATTCACACCGATAATGCGTACGCCGTATTTCTTCCAAATCCCCCTTTCATCAGCTTCTTTGCAGAGGTTAAGCGCCGTTTGCCCCCCCATGGTTGGAAGCACAGCATCTATTTTTCTTTCCTGGAGAATTTTCTCAATAGAATCCGTTGTCAAGGGCATCAGGTACACATGATCGGCCGTTACGGGATCGGTCATGATGGTGGCGGGATTGGAGTTGATGAGTGAGACCTCCACGCCCTCCTCCTTCAAGGATCTAGAGGCTTGGGATCCGCTGTAATCAAACTCGCATGCCTGTCCGATGATAATGGGTCCGCTGCCTATGATTAGGACGGATTTAATAGAAGGATCTTTTGGCATATAAGATACTGGTTACGAAATGTTTGAACGCCTGTTTTGGGGTGTATGGGGAATCAAAGGCATTTGGGTAAAAATACCATTAAAAAAAATGAGGTCATCCTCTGTGGATAAATAAAGAATGGGTATTTTTTCACAGATGCTGATAACTCCATGAGCAAGGTCCAACACCACGAAATCCAGTCGGGTAAAATCACCTGGCATGTGCATGTTGCAGGCACTGGTTCCCATTGCATTTTTGCCTTTCATGGCTTTAACAGGAGTTATGAGGATTTGCTGTCATTGCACCATCATTTGGACGGTAGCTTTCGCATCATTGCCGTATCCTTATTCTTTCACGGCAGTCAATTTGAAAGACTAGAAGATACAGACGCCTTTACACCAAATGAGTTAACAGTAGCGTTTAGCTTGTTGGTTTCAACCTTTACAGATGGAAAATACGCCGTATTGGGACATAGTTTCGGAGGACGATTGGCCTTAAACATGGTTGAATTTGGACCTTCAGGATTGAAACAATTATTCCTTTTGGCACCAGATGCGCTCCGTTACCATCCAGGCTACAGATTTTTGACCGGTACCCGACTTGGGAGATACTTGATGGGGAATTTCAAAAAAGATCCTTATAGAGTCATTTTGCTGATTAAGTTATTCGGAAAACTTGGTATTTACAGCCAGCAAACAGCAAGGTTTTTCATCAATCAAATTACCCATCCAAAAGTGAGAACCTTGGTATACGATTCTTGGATGACACACAGATTAACCATACCTGATTTGCAGCAGGTGGCAGCACGCATCAACAACGATCAAATCCGAACAACACTTGTTTTCGGTTCTAGGGATACTGTTATTCCTATCCGCCAGGCCATTCGCTTTAAAAAGAAAATTCCAGAACTGGGCCAATTACACATCTTAGATAGCGGCCATCGTTTGTACGAGAAAACTCAAGACCTTGCCAATATCCTAATGGAAGAAAAAGAAAAAGCCACCGCATGAGCGATGGCTTTCATATGTTGGAATCTAAATGGATATCAATGATGACGACGAAGCGTATCCTCGTCAGACACGGTCAGCTTGTGACGACCTTTGGCCCTGCGGGCTGACAATACACGACGACCGTTGGCCGATGCCATACGCTCGCGGAATCCATGTTTGTTTCTTCTCTTTCTTGCTGAAGGCTGAAATGTCCTTTTCATACGCTTATCTCTTTGAAACGGAGTGCAAAAATAAGGATTAATTCAATCAGAATGCAATACCTGCATCTAATATTCTTAATTAATTGAATATCAACAAGGAAGAAATACCAATTTCTTGGTTTCGAAGAACTCTTCTCTGAAATATTGAGATATGGGCACCACCTCAACCCGGCTCTTGAACGGCAAAAGCTCTTCCCGCAGATCGCCGCCTTTTAAACAAATGATACCATTTGGGATAGCGTGGTACTGCTTTTTAGAAATGCTTTTGGAGGTCCATCTGTACAAATCTGCCAGAGGTGCAGTTGCTCTACTAACGACAAAGTCGAACTGTCCTCTTATTTGTTCAGCTCGGGTGGTTATGACTTCTACATTGTCCAATCCAGTTCGGTTGGCGATATCGGCCACCACGGCGGTCTTTTTCCCGATGGAATCCACCAAAGTAAAACGCACCTCTGGAAAACAAATGGATAAAGGAATACCTGGAAAGCCACCACCGGTACCTACATCCATTACATGACTGCCTGGCTTAAAGCGAATAAACTTGGCAATGGCCAAAGAATGCAACACATGTCGTTCGAAAAGCAGTTCAATGTCTTTCCTCGAAACAAGGTTGATTTTGGAGTTCCATTCTTGGTATAATTCACCCAATGACTCTAATCGAACGAACTGCTGTTCGTTTAGCTCTGGAAAATAGGTCTTGATGATTTGGAATCCTTCCAAGGTGCGGAAATGGGAGGTGGAACCAATCAAATTTTGTGACCGGAATTCTTCATGATTTGATAGAGGAATTCCCTTGCACGGAAAAGTTGAGCCTTGACAGTACCCAAAGGCAATTTCAATTCATCCGAAATCTCCTCGTAGGACCTCTCTTGGAAATAACGAAGTTCCACCAAACGACGATACCGTGGCTTCAAACGATCGACTACATCCCGCATGAGCAAAATGTTTTGCTTCTTCATCATGTGCTCCTCAGGGTCGGGTTGGTTGGATCGGACTTCCAGGGTCATTTCACCTCCATCGTCTGTATCAAAACCCTTATCCAGAGAAACGGTCATTTTACGCTTTTTGCGGATGAAATCGATACAGTTGTTCGTAGCAATTTTAAAGAGCCAAGTGCTGAATGCGTAGTCGGGTGTGTATTGTTTGAGATTCCGAAATGCCTTGCCGAATGCCTCGATGGTTAAATCATCTGCGTCATCGCGATTGTTCACCATTTTGAGCAACATGAAATAAATGGAGTCTTTGTAGCGAGCCATCAATTCCGCGTAGGCCTTTTGGTCGCCGTTATCGACGGCTTCCCGGACCAAGGCATAATCCTTGACCGCCTTTTCACTGAGGTTGGGATTGACCTCCGCTGATCCCACTTGCTGTTGGTCTTCAGACATTATCGCCAGGTTTTAGGCTTGTTTAAGGAATTGGCCAATGAAATGGCTGGATATATAATCGGCATCATTAAGTCGTATATGGGAAGCATCCACAAGTTATCCAGTTCTCCAAGCTTCTTCATCGACATGCCAAATATAATGAATCGGAGCAACAACCAAGCGCTCATTATGGATGCAACCCAAATCCATTGGAACCCTACTGAAAGCAATATGGCTCCACTTGCAATAAAAAAGAAATGTGAAAAATAGAGTGAGCCTATGAGCCATTTGTGAGCAGACTTGTAGTGGGGAGCTGTGCTTTGATGCCTACGCTTTTGTCGAAACCATGCGGAAAAAGTGGTTTTGGCGATGGAATGGGTGAATGCGTCGGGATGCAGCTGCACATCTACATTGGTTTTATTGGCCGTTTCATTTACAAATAAATCATCATCTCCGGACAGCAAATGATTGTGTTTGGCGAAACCCTTGTTACGGAAAAACAAGGCTTTGCGATACGATAAATTCCTGCCTACACCCATATAGGTGCTTTTAGCTAGACCTGCCGACAGAAACTGTATGGCATTGAAAAAAGTATCGAAACGGATCCAACGGTTGAGAAATCCTTTGGTTTTGATATACCCGCCGTAAGATATGACCATTTCAATACCGGGTTTGTATGATGACACCATGCGGCTGATCCAATCGGTAGAGGCAGGCAAGCAATCGGCATCTGTAAACAATAAGAGATCGTAGCTTGCAGCTTTCACGCCCAACGAAACGGCGAATTTCTTTCCATGCTGATACTTTTCTTGCTCCTTTATGCTGACGACCTTCAAATGCCTATGCTTCAATGACATTTCATCCAGAAAGGCCTCGCTCTCATCCCAAGAGCAATCATTTACCACTATGACCTGAAATTGAGGGTAGTCTTGAAGCAAAAATGCCTCCAAATGATTTTGAAGGTTTTTAAGCTCATTGCGAGCACATATGATGACCGTTACAGGCTCCCTTGCATTCGATTGATTAGGAATCCGTGCAAACGCAAGCCGAGAAAACCGGAAAAAAATATGATACAATTGAATCAGAAATGCGATTACCCCTAAGGACGCCACCATCCAAACCCATGAAAAACCAATCTGCATTTGCTTAACTGTGAATAAGGTTGCAAAGCTAAAAACCGCTCCGAGTATTTAAATTTCTACTTTTGACAAGATATTAACATCAGCCGTTACAGATCAATTAATCAAATGTTTTTCAGCCTCCAACATACAGATCAAGGAAGCAATGCAAGGGCTGGAACCATTACGACCTCTCATGGTGTAATAAACACACCGGTTTTCATGCCCGTAGGTACGGCTGGAACCGTTAAGGGTGTACATCAGCGTGACCTGAAGGGTGATACTGATGCAAACATAATTTTAGGAAATACCTACCACCTGAACCTTAGACCAGGGGTTGAGTTATTACAAAAGGCAGGAGGTTTACACAAGTTTATGAATTGGGATAGACCAATTCTAACAGACAGCGGCGGATACCAAGTTTATTCTTTGTCTGAAACTAGAAAAATAAAGGAAGAGGGAGTTTATTTCAGATCCCATATCGATGGATCAAAGCATTTTCTATCTCCAGAAACCTCCATGGATATCCAACGGGCTATTGGTGCCGACATCATAATGGCTTTTGATGAATGCACCCCATACCCTTGCGAAAAGAGAGCGGCAAGAAAATCCATGGAAATGACACACCGCTGGCTAGATCGATGCATCGCTCATTTAAAAGTATCGCATCCTCTATATGGTTATGAACAAAACCTGTTCCCTATCGTTCAAGGAAGCACCTACCCCGACCTTCGCAAAGAGTCGGCTGAAATCATAGCAGCTTCAAATTGTGTAGGCAATGCCATTGGAGGATTATCTGTTGGTGAACCAGCAGAAGACATGTATGCCATGACTGAAATCGTATGTGATATACTTCCAAAGGAAAAACCAAGATACCTGATGGGAGTTGGAACACCTGTCAATCTTTTGGAATGCGTAGATCGTGGCATCGACATGTTCGATTGTGTTATGCCTACCAGGAACGCACGCAATGGTATGCTTTTCACATCCGAAGGAATCATCAACATCCGCAATGAGAAATGGAAAGATGACTTATCTCCTATCGACATACAAGGCAAAAGCTTTGTTGACCAACAGTATTCGAAGGCATACCTTCGGCACTTAATGATTTCCAAAGAGATGCTCGGGGCTCAAATTGCCACATTGCACAACATAGCGTTTTATGTTAATCTACTAAAAGAAGCGAGAAACCGTATTCTCGATGGCAGCTTTAAGTCATGGAAGTCCATTATGGTTTCTAAATTGGGAAAACGGCTATGAAACCAAAGCTTAAAAAACTGGATTTATATATTATCAGGAAATTCCTGACCACCTTTCTTTTTGCAATCGCTTTGATTATCATGATTGCAATCGTGTTCGATATTTCTGAAAAGATCGATGACTTTATTGAGAGAAAGGCGCCAATAAACGCCATACTCTTTGACTACTACTTGAACTTCATCCCTTATTTCGCCAATCTTTTCTCGCCACTTTTTATTTTCATATCTGTTATCTTTTTCACCTCCAAGATGGCTTCACAAACAGAGATAGTTGCCATACTTTCAAGTGGGGTTAGCTTCCGCAGATTGGTCATGCCCTATATGTTAGTTGCAGGCATCATCGCTTCCACATCCTATTATTTGAACGGATGGGTCATCCCCAGAGCTAACAAAACCAGATTGGCCTTTGAAAACGTATATATCAAGAATCCGTATGTGCTAAAATCCCGAAATATCCATAGGCAAATCAAACCGGGCGAATTCATATATTTCGAAAGTTTCAATACCATTAATAAATCTGGCTTCCGATTTACATATGAAAAATTCAAAGATCTGCAACTGACTTATAAGTTCAGCAGCGAAAGACTTGTCTGGGACACCTTATCGAACAAATGGCGTGCCGAGAACTGGTATATCCGTCAGATCAATGGGCAATCAGAAACCTATACGACAGGATTTTCAAAGGACACGACTTTTGGATTCCTACCATCCGAATTCGCTACTCGTGAAAACAACATTATCACTTTCGACAATGAAGAGTTGGACGCATTCATTGCCGACAAAAAAATGAGGGGTGCCGAAGGTATCCAATTCGATCTAGTTGAACGGTATCGAAGGTCGTCTTTCCCGTTTGCAACTTTTATATTGACACTGATTGGCGTATCCCTATCATCCAGGAAGGCAAGAGGAGGAATTGGCATTCAGCTAGGAGCAGGCATACTGCTCAGCTTTACTTATATCATGTTTATGCAGGTTACTACCACTTTTGCGACCAACGGAAACCTGTCTGCCCAAGTAGCAGTTTGGATTCCAAATTTGGTTTTTGCGGTTGTAGCCTTATTGCTTTACCGGTCAGCACCAAAATAAGTTAAAATGACTGAACAAACAGACAAAAGGATATTCGGCCTCGACCTCTTCAGGGCCATTGCCATCATTTGCGTTGTTTTGACGCATGGAGGATTCCTCATTGATAAAGCTCTTCCAGGATTTCCATGGTTCAGCGTTCCTGATGGTGTTGAACTCTTTTTTGTTTTAAGCGGTTTTCTCATTGGTGGCATGTTAATTCGACTTCTAGAGGAACATAAACTAGAAACTAAAAAAGACCTCATTTATTTTTGGAAAAGACGCTGGTTCAGAACCTTGCCAGCCTACTATTTGGTACTTTTATTAAACCTTCTTTTTGCATACATTGGCTGGAATAACTCCAAACCTGAGGCTTTCGATTGGAAATTCCTAGTTTTTTCGCACAACTTATTTGAGCCATTCACCGACTTTTTTTGGGAATCTTGGAGCCTGTCGGTTGAGGAGTGGTTTTATCTTATCCTTCCAATCATGATAGTTTCAGTTCAATTCGGTTTGAGGGCATATGTTTCTGCAAAAAACCTGATGTTTTCAATCATTTTAACGCTTCTAATCTTGCCTTTGATATACCGTATGTCCTTGTCAAATGTAACTCTGGATAACTTTTGGTACGAGGTCACATTCCGAAAGACGGTTATATGCAGGATGGATGCCATTATTTACGGTGTATTAATGGCATGGATGATGAATTACTATGGAGCCGTTGTCAATAAATTCAGGTGGATACTATTTTTAGCGGGAGCTGCCATTATGTACTACAGTAAAGAGTATTGGCTAACCAACACAACCGGATACTATGCCATGACATGGTATTTCAGCCTTATGGGGTTAGGGGCATCCCTATTGATTCCATTGGCAAATAGTTGGAAAAAATTCGATAATTCAATTGGCCGAGCCATAACACATATATCACTGATCTCCTACTCCATGTATTTAATAAATCTTGGATTGATAGGCCAAGTCATGGCAACACACTATAAAATTGAAAACGAAACTGATTCGATTTTGGGTTATTTGGCATTCTGGACCATCCTGATTATTGGATCAACATGTCTGTATAAATATTTTGAAAAGCCAATGACCGACCTAAGAGATAAACTTTAGGTTTCAAAACTTCTGCAGCAGCAGCTTGTTTAAGCTCCATGAGCAATTACGAAAAAACAAGAATCATATTTCTTATAACCCTTTGTCTGGTTTCCATTCAATTGGAAGTAAAGGCACAATCCGTCGTAACGGGGAAGATTTTAGACAGTAAAACAAGGTCTGGCATTCCTTTCGCATCCATTGCTGCTGAAGGAACGACTACAGGAACAACCACCGACATAGAAGGACGATTCAAACTGTCACTTAATCAAGAAGGATTCATAAAATTGACGGTATCATGCGTCGGATATAAGCCAACGCTTTCCCAAGACATATTCGTTACTAAAGAAAAATCCCCCTATGTAGAAATCGAATTGGAGCCCAGTGCCACCGATTTGTCTGAAATCGTAATTAAGGGCTCCCAATTCGTGAAAAAAGAGGAAAGTCCGGTTTCACTACAAACCATCGGTATTCGCGAAATAGAACGCAACCCCGGTGGAAACAGAGACATATCACAAGTAATTCGTTCACTACCTGGCGTGGCATCAACACCAAGCTTCAGGAATGACATTATCATACGAGGTGGTTCACCATCTGAAAACAAATTTTTTCTGGATGGAATTGAGATTCCTGTAATAAATCACTTTCAAACCCAAGGATCAACGGGAGGACCTGTAGGAATCATCAATGTTGATTTTTTACGCGAAGTAGATTTCTACTCAGGAGCATTTCCTGTTTCAAGGGGAAACGCCCTGAGCTCCGTCATGGACTTCAAACAAACGGAAGGCAATAGGGAGAAGCACGGACTCAGGTTTACAATCGGATCCTCCGAAGCAGGTTTAACCGCCGACGGACCTATTTCTGATAGGTCGAATTATCTGGTATCTTTTCGAAGATCTTATCTTCAATTTCTATTTGCAGCCTTTAAACTTCCATTCCTTCCGACCTTTTCCGATTTGCAATTCAAAATCACCCATCGCATAGATGAGAAAAATGAAATTACTTGGCTGGGACTAGCTGCCTATGATGTGTTTGTATTGAATGAGAAAGTCAATGAAGGGGTTGATGACATCGAAACAAGGGAACGAAATGATTTTTTCCTGAGCTCCATTCCTGAAAATAGCCAATGGAATTATACAACAGGTGTAAACTACAAGCGATACGGCAAGAATGGATTTACAAGTGTTGTCTTGAGCACCAATAAGCTATTTAATGAATCAGAGAAGTTCAGAGACAACCAAAATAATGACCCCTCCTTACAAATCTCCGACTACGAATCATCAGAGGCTGAATCAAAACTCCGCATCGAACGAACCATGACCAGTGGTGGATTCAGATTCGTAATTGGTGGAGGATTGGAAACCGCCGACTTCAATTTAAAGGGATTTAACAGCATCCAAACACCTAATGGAGCAAACAAATTGGAATACAATTCAGGAGTTGACTTTTTAAAATATGCCATTTTCACATCTGCTACCAGATACCTATTCGATTCAAAACTTCAGATAACAACTGGAATAAGAACGGATGCCACCAGTTATTCATCGAAAACAGGCAATCTGCTAAACCAACTGTCGCCCCGAATATCCACCTCATTTCAATTGACCAAAAAATTCAGTTTCAATGCCAATGCGGGGATATACTACCAGTTGCCATCCTACACTGTTCTTGGATATGGTGATGCCAAAGGATCCCTTCTCAATAAACCAACAGCTAAATATATCCGCTGTAATCAAATTGTAGCAGGATTCCAATTCAACCCTGATGAGTCTACCAAAATTACAATTGAAGGATTCCAAAAAATTTATAGCAATTATCCACTATCCATATCTAAAGGAATTAGCCTTGCCAACCTTGGATCCGATTTCGGAGTAGTAGGAAATGAAACTGTCATTCCTGTATCTGAAGGAAAATCTAATGGCTTAGAATTGATGGCCCAAAGGAGATCCTCAACAGGTCTTTACGGCATAATGGCACTTACCCTAGTTAAAAGCGAATTCACATCTGGAGATGAAACATACATTGCATCCTCCTGGGATAATCGGGTTTTCACGACTCTTACTGTGGGGAAAAAATGGAATCGCAATTGGGAAACCGGATTGAAATGGAGATATGTTACTGGCAGACCCTACACGCCATACGATGTAGCTACATCCTCTATCAAGGAGAATTGGGAATCAACCGGATTTGGCATTCTTGATTTCGATAAGCTGAACTCCCTGAGAGCACCTGATTTCCATCAATTGGACATTCGCATTGACAAGTCTTGGTTCTTCCCAAAATGGTCAATCAACCTTTACCTTGATATTGAAAACGCCTACAATTTCAAATCCAAAGAACCAGACATACTTTTCGTAAAAACCGGTGCAGATGGAAAACCTTTGACAGACCCAAATGATCCTTCCAGATATCAAACTTTCTTTATCAAGGACGAGAGTGGAACTGTACTTCCAACAATCGGTGTCATTGTAGATTTTTAATTGATCACATGACTACCAATTTACCTGTAACCACTCTCCCATCGGCACTGAAAACTTTGTAGATATACATTCCTTTAGAAACACCTTCCAGTCCAATCGTATTGATGGAGGAGCTAAGTTTTTCAGATAGGATGAGCTTGCCGCTCATATCCATCAACCAAAAAACAAAGTCCTGCCCTTTGTAATCAACACCTAACTCTAAGTACTCAGAGGCTGGATTAGGGGACACGGTCAGCGGAAAGGCAGATGTAGCATCATCCAAACCAACTGTTCCAATAGCGAAATTTCGATCATTTATGTCGAAAAAAATATTTCCATCGCCTTCAACCATAATTCGGGCAGTGGAGGTGACCAAAGAAGGAACTGTAATCTGATAACTGCCATTGTTAGGAACCTGACTGGCTAAAACGGTAGGGAAAGACTGTCCTCCATTTGTGGACAGAAAGATGTTAACTAAAGGTGTGTTAATAGGAGCAATATCTGATCCGCCGACATTCCATGTAATCGTTTCAAGATTTCCTGCAGTCCAAGTAATACCTGCTACATTTTGAGAGGTAATGGCAAAGGCTTGTCCAGTATTTATGACTTGAACCTGGAATAATGAATCGTTATTTGTTACACCACCTCCATTCAGCCTGTTATCCCGCACAGTTAGTCTGAAATTCAAGATTCTTGCATAAGAAGGCTTAACCTCTCCAATGCTTTGACTATTGTTCAAAATATTTAGCAGCCGAGGGAATAAGCGGGTTGGAGAAGTGGAAGGATCAAAAGATCTGAAAATTGGAGCATTACCTGTGGGGGAATTCCAAGTGCCAGCAGGACCTAAGTCATATTGTTCCCAACAATAGGTCAAAGAGTCACCGTCGGGATCGAATGCATCAGCAGTCATCCGGAAAGGGGTTAAGTATGGAATGATACGGGCTTGAATGGGATTGATAACCGGTGGAGTATTGCCTGTGGATGTAACCAGCGGACAAGAAGATCCATTTCCGGTTGTAGTGTAAATGATGATTTCATCGAAGCTCTTGGCGTGAAAATAATCGTCGCTATTAGTCTGCAAGTTGTTGCTTCCGCAGATTCCTGCATAAGCCATAATGGTGCTACCACTTCCGGGTTCATATGCAGCATTGAAAGCTCTGTTTCCCGAACAAGCTCCAACTTCGCTGTTAAAAGTGTGATTACCTCCGAATTGGTGCCCAATTTCGTGAGCTACATAATCCACATCGAACGGATCGCCTACCGGAGATGAGGAGCCCGTTACGCCTCGAGCTTTATTGGAGGAACTGCAAACGACTCCTAATCCAGCAATACCACCTCCCCCAGTGCTGAACACATGCCCAATATCATAGTTGGCTGAACCGATATAGCTGTTAACCGTGGTTTGATTTTGACCGAGCATGGCACCTCCGCTACTGTTGGTGTATGGATCTGAACTGGCATTCAAAAAAATAAGCGTATCCGTATTGGGTATTAAAGTGAGTCTGATGGCCAAGTCCTTTTCATAAATGCCTGAAACGCGATTGATAGAGGTAACAATAGCCGATAATGCACCAGCCTTGGTTCCTCCGTGATAGGCAGTATACTCACCCGTTGTAGCCATAGCCAAACGATAGGTTTTGAGCTGAGACCCAACTGACCTGTTAACAAAGCTCGAATTAGTAACATCTCTATTACTTAAACCATCATGAAGAAGCGTCTCATATTGACAGTCAAAAGACTTGGTGGTTGTGAAATCCCTTTTATAATATACCAAGCAATAATCGCGATCTGACAATGTAACAGGATCAATGAAATAGGTTCCATTAGGAGAAATCACCATGGCATGAAAACCTTGATATGTGAAATCGAATACAGCGAAAGCGTTGGGATCGGTGATTCCTTGACCTGTGTAAGTTGAAATTTCAGGATACCGCAATGATAGTTCAGCGGGAACAACTTGGTTTCTGAATACAGAAAATGAGGCCCAGGAGCCATCAGGCGTCGGAATATCAACAACAAAGGAATTGGTTCTGGAATTAGAGGCATCAAGTACAGGGGCACTTGACCAATGTGTCCTGTAGTTAGAGATATCCAAACCATAGGTTACATAACGGGAAGGCTGAATCAACCTGATCCCATTCAATTCGATATTTTTCAACTCAACTGGATTCCAAAAATTAGCAAATGAAAATACGGGGGATAGCATCCAAACTAAAAATACGAGGATAAGTTTCTTTTTCATGAGGTTGATTGGGAATATTTGAGATTTAAACATATGCATTTATCTAAAGGTTTATTCAAACACGGTTTTGGATCCAGGAGGCAAATCTTTTTTATTGAATAATATATATTTTGAATCAGACTCCTTACAAACACGCATTAATATTTCAGTACCCTTCTCCGATACAGTCATAAATCTTATTGAAGAAGAGTCAATTTCCAAACGAATCATTGTTCCGTACATATTATTAATATGCCCTGAAAAGGCTGCAATACCGAATTTATCTTGCCATTCAAGAGGTATGGATTGAGATCGTTTTAGAGTTGCAGGATAAATTGCACCATCCATCATAGGAATTTTGATCTGAGTCGAATCATCTAAAGTTTTAGATTTATAGAGCTGCAATTGTATAGAATTTAAATCCGGATTAACGATCCGATAACTTAATGGCAAATTGATCTGGTCATCACAATTTGGTTGTCCATTTAGATTTTCTGAAATCAAACCCCAATAACCAGATCCTGTCGGTTCGTTGACAGTATTAGTCATTTTTTTTATACGCCGGTTCGAACAAGAGGAACCAAGTACGGTTATAAGGGTTACGAACAATGTGTATCTGAGGAAGTTAATCATGCAATACAAATATCATCAAAAAACCAAGAAAATAGGATTGAGGATGTACCAAATTTCTGAACTTTACAAAAAGCGCATTTAAGTATATGTCAACATTTATAGATGAAGTTTGCCAACGACTTCAGAAGGAACACTCAGGAGACTTTCGCGAGTTGTGTGTTGTGTTTCCAACAAGAAGGGCCTGTTTGATTTTCAGAAACAAACTTTCCGCATTAAATGGAAAGCCCGTTTGGGCTCCTAAGGTATTATCCATAGGCGACTTTGTTTCAATCCATTCAAACCATCCCATTACGGATGAGATGGAACTGCTTGTCATTCTATTCGATGTATATAAAAAATACTGGCCTAGCCATGACTTTGGGAAATTCTATCCATGGGGCAGAATGCTTCTGGGTGACTTCGACGAAGCCGACAAACAAGTGGATGACCCAAGGTTGATGTTTAGAAACATTGCCGAATTGAAAAAGATTGATGCGACTTTCCTACCAGAACCCGAATCATTGAGGTGGCTTGGCGATTTTTTGAAAACCATGGACCCCAATAAGCTGACTGCACTTCAGAAGGAGTTTGCTAAAAACTGGGACCATCTCGGCATGATTTACTCCGAATTCAATGAGGAACTCGAAAAAAAAGGCAAATCATATGAGGGAAGATCCTATAAATTGATGATTGACCAGCTTGGAAAAGGATTGTTCAATCCAACCTTCAAGCATTTAGTCTTTGCAGGATTCCACGGCTTTTCAAAAGTGGAGGAGTTAATGATCGAAAAGATTGGCGCTTTGGTTAAAACGGAAGTTTTGTGGGATACAGATGACTTGTATTTGAAAGACCCTTTACATGAGGCAGGATCCTATTTCAGATCATCGGACATTACCAAAAAGCATCCAGCAACAACAAGCAATAAGATCCTCACTGAACATAAGGAATTAGATCTCATTGCGGTACCACTGAATGCCGGGCAGGCTAAAACAGCAGGTTCTATCATCAACAACCTATTGAATGAAAATGCTGCATCACTAAATCGAACGGCCATTATACTACCGGATGAAAAATCACTGCTTCCGGTACTTTTCGCTCTACCCAAGGATGTTGAATCGCTGAATGTTACCATGGGGTTCCCATTGAAGCAATCCCAATTTGCTAGCCTCGTGGTATTATTAAAAAAGACAAATGAAACCGCTAGAAAAAATAGAGAAGGTAGATGGATTTTCGACAAAAGGCTAGTTAAACAAACCTTGTCGCACCCTCTGATAGCTTCATCCTTTGAAATTAAAAATCCAAGTCCGGAAAATTTACATGAGTGGTATATAGGCAAGGAGGCTATAGAGTCCCATTTTGGAATAGAAGTTGGCGCACCTATTTTTTCAGGTTGTGAAATATCAGAAGAAGTATTCGCCGAAGTTATCACCTTGCTAAAAGCCATGGCTGAAAAAGCAACATCTAGGCCAGCATACGAAAATGACATACTGCTTTACATGGCATCTGAATTAAGCAAGCTAAAAGAATATTTAGCAAGCTCTCTGCATGAGATTCGAAAGGAAACCGCTTGGATTTTACTTAGGGACTGCATTAACAGTATGCGTATACCCTTTTCTGGCGAACCAATAAAAGGGTTACAGGTAATGGGTTTCCTTGAGACCAGAGCCTTGGATTTTGAAAACATCATCATGCTCAATGTGAATGAGGGTGTGCTTCCATCTGATGGACAACAACACTCCTTTATTCCTTTCGCATTAAGAAAGGCTTTTGGGCTTTCTACTTACATTGAAAGAGAATCATCATACGCCTATCATTTTTACAGGCTGCTGCATAGATCGAAAAAAATAAGCCTCATTTATGATTCTGAACAAGGTGCAACTGGGTCAGGCGAACCCTCCCGATACATACAGCAGCTCACAAGGGAAATACAGTCGTTGGCTCCAAATTTGGTAATCAACAAAAGAGCTGTTTCATCACCATTGGACGCACCCGGAGTATCTACAATTTCTATAACAAAGGATCAGTCCATAATCGATAAATTATCCTACTATATCAAGGGTAATGAAAGTGAAAAAAGCGGTGCCTTTTCGAGTTCGGCTTTTACAACATACATCAACTGTTCACTGCAATTTTATTTTAAGTACATAGCTGGATTAACCGAAGATCAAGAGGATGTAGAAAAGATAGATGCTGCTGGTTTTGGAAACATACTTCACAAGGTAATGGAGCAGTTTTATAAACCATTCGAAGGTAAGACCGTAGAGGCCATTGATATAAATGAAATGCTTACAAATTGCGATGTTTTAGTGGAGTCTGTAGTTGATAGCGAGTTTTTCACCAAGTACAACAATCTACAAGGAACCGACATCATAACTGGGGAGGTCATAAAGACCATGGTCCGCAAGATCCTTCACGAGGACAAAAAGGCCGCACCCTTTACATTGATACAAACAGAGGGCAGATTTAATACGACAATCATAGTTGATGGCCGAGAAATAAACCTACTGGGGATTTTCGACCGTATTGACGAGAAAAACGATTTATACCGCATACTGGATTATAAAACGGGAAAAGTCGAATTGAAGTCGAATGGCATTTTCGAATTGTTTCTAAAACCAGACAAAAAAACGCTTTTCCAGCTGCATTTCTACAAGATGATATACGGCGAATTACATCCCAATAGAAAAACAATTGCAGGATTTTATGCAGTGAGACAGATGAAAGAAGGTATTTCCCAACCTGAAGGAGGAATATCGGATAACGATATGGTGCTCTTCAAAACACAAACAACAGAATTAATCCGTAGTATATTCGATACAACGGTACCGTTCACCCAAACGAACGATGTTGCCAGATGCCAATATTGTCCTTATGCCGAGATTTGCAAAAGATAGATTGAGCTAACCTCTCGAAGCTGCATTTTTTTGCAATGCTTCAAGCAAAGAGTTGCAAAGAGATAGAATAATGCTGAAGGCGAGTGCCCACCAAAATCCATCCACCATAAATCCAGGAACAAGATAGGCAGCAAGTAAAACCATTGAAGCATTTATCACAAAAAGAAACAAGCCAAAACTTATCAAGGTCATTGGTAAAGTAAGAAATATCAGGAGTGGTTTGACCACAAGATTGAGTAATGTCAATACGAGTGCCAACACCATGGCCGTAAAAGCTCCACTTAAAACAATACCAGGAAGCAACCAGTCGGATATGATTATTGCTAGGGTATATGTAACAAATCGAGCAAGGAAAAATGGGACTTTTTTCATAATAAGAAGAACCCTTGGCTATTAACTTAGTGAATCTACAAACTTATAACCAATTCCCCTTACAGAAAGAAAATATATAGGGTTGGCAGGGTCTGGTTCAAAATACTTCCTAAATGAAACGATGAAATTATCTATGGTTCGGGTGGAAGGGTAAACATCGTACCCCCAAACCGTTTCTAGTATATGCTCTCTAGAAACAACCTCGTTTTTCCGATCCACCAAAAGTCTGAGCAATAAAAACTCTTTTTTGGTTAGATGAATTTTTTCGCCTCCAGGGATTCTTACCTCTTGTGAAGTAAAATCAACCGACCTATCCCCTATCGTGATATTGGATGGTGTGGATATTACTGTTTTTAAAGACCTTTTAAGTAAAATTCTGACGCGCAACAACAACTCCTCCAAATTAAACGGTTTAGTAAGGTAGTCATCAGCTCCAAGCTTTAGTCCTGCAACCCTGTCAGTACCGGAGTTCTTAGCGGTCAAAAAGAGAATAGGAACAGCATCGCTCTCGAGCCTTATGGATTCACAAACTGTAAAACCATCCATCTCAGGCAACATCACATCCAATATGACAAGATTAAAACGCTCCGATTTAAAAGCCTTTAAGGCTGATTTGCCATCAGCGACAGCATGAACTTTATAGCCCTCCAACTCAAGATTCAATCTGATGGTTTCATTTAAAGAGGGCTCATCCTCTGCCAGCAAAATCCTGTATTTCATGGTTCAAAATTAATCAAGTTGACAATCAATAATTTAATATATTCAAATGCTTGGTTATATGAACAGCAACACCTTTGAGCATAAAAAGCTTGCTATCAAACAATTGCATGATTTACTATTTTGTGTTTTACTCTCAAAATCAACAAATAAACAACTGATGATACAATTTGAGTGCCCTGAATGTTATATTTACAAGATAAAATCATTCGAACAAAACGAATCACATGAAGAAAATTTTACTTGCACTAACGGCTTTGGTAGTTATTGCCAGCCAATCATTTGGGCAGCAGCATCGTTGCGGCACCATGTTGTATCATGAACAGCTAAAGGCTTCTGATCCAGGGTATGAAGCCCGTTTGAATTCAATTGAAGAGTTAATTGCTAACAGCATGGATAATGATCCAAGTTGGAAAACAACCAATCTGGTTACTATCCCTGTAGTGTTTCACATTTTATACAGTACAAACAACTCGACCCAGAACATTTCCAACGCCAGGATACAAGCTCAACTGAATGTTTTGAACAATGACTATGCTGCTACAAATTCCGACACTAGCCTCATACCTGCAATCTTTAAGTCATTAAAATCGAACACAGGAATTCAGTTTTGTTTGGCACAAAGAGATCCCCAAGGAAATCCAACGGATGGTATTATACGCAAGCAAACATCCGTTACTTCTTTTAGTACCAACAACGCTATCAAATACGATGCCCAGGGTGGAAGCACTGCATGGCCTTCTAACCAGTACTTGAATATTTGGGTTGGTAATCTTGGTAGCGGATTGCTTGGATATGCCCAGTTTCCTGGTGGTTCATCAGCCACAGATGGCGTAGTGCTTCTTAACGGTTCCGTTGGTGGACCAGGCGCTTTAGGTACCACGCCCTCTTACAACAGAGGACGCACTGCCACGCATGAGGTTGGTCATTGGTTAAATCTTCGCCATATTTGGGGAGACTCCAATTGTGGAAATGACTTCGTTACGGACACACCACTCCACACAACCGCGAATTATGGCTGTCCAGCCTATCCTTCCAATGCAAGCAGTTGTTCTGGCAGCCCAGTAATGATGACCATGAACTACATGGATTACACCAATGATGCCTGCATGTATATGTTCACGATAGGTCAAGGAACGCGTATGAATTCCATTTTAACCACCACCCGTGCCTCTTTGTCAAGTTCTTTGGGGTGCGTTCCTGTTGGATTGAGTGAGCCACAAGACTTGGGCATTTTCTTATACCCAAACCCAACAGACGGAATTCTCAATATCGACAATTTGTATAACTATAGCGAATCTGCATCTATTCGTGTGATTAACTCCATAGGTCAAAATGTAGCCACTTTTAACATCAGCGACTTTAATGGTACCAATTCCATTGACTTAACTTCACTCAAAAATGGCGTTTACATGGTTGAGATATCGACTGATCGTAAGCAGGCCGTTCAAAGAATCGTAATCAACAGATAATATCTTAATTTATACATTTAAAAGCCCTGTTTACGCAGGGCTTTTTCTTTGCTCGTATATTTACATTTTGGTTCGATTTTTAACTTTTATACTTCCCACTATGTTATTGTTTAACATACATGAAATGGCATATCATGATTAATGAAGACTTTGCGTTGAATTCTATTAGTGACAAGGTGAAAAATGGCATCAGAATTTCCTCCGAGGAATGTCTTTTGCTTTACGAGAAAGCCGATTTGGGATATCTTGGCCAAATTGCTAATCTTATCAGAGAAAATAAGCACGGAAAGAAAACATACTTTAATCGCAATTTTCATATTGAGCCGACGAACATTTGTGTATTTTCTTGTGATTTCTGTTCATACTCCCGGCAATACAAAAACCGTGAAGATGGTTGGGAATTGACCATCTCCAGCATGATGGAAATTGTAAAATCATATGATGGCAAACCAGTAACTGAAGTCCATATTGTTGGAGGAGTGCACCCAAAAATGGATTTGGACTTTTTCATTACCCTTTTGTCATCCATCAAGTCACACCGACCAGACCTTCATATCAAAGGGTTCACGGCCGTTGAGCTGGATTACATGATTCGTAAGGCTGGAATGGACTACCACACTGGTTTAGCTAAACTAAAAGAAGCAGGCTTGGATTCATTGCCCGGAGGTGGTGCTGAGATATTTTCACCTGAAATAAGAGATCAAATCTGCGCCGATAAGTGTTCCGGAGACCAATGGTTAAAAATACATGAGACGGCTCATGGATTGGGAATGGCATCAAATGCCACGATGTTATATGGACATGTTGAATCCTACAGTCATCGTATAGAACACATGTCGGCGTTAAGAGACTTACAAGACAGAACCAAGGGATTCAACACTTTCATTCCGCTCAAATTCAGAAACAAAGACAATGACATGTCCCATGTTCCAGAGACCACCATGGTGGAGGATCTGAAAAATTATGCGGTTTCAAGAATCTTCCTCGACAACTTCGATCACATCAAATCCTATTGGCCCATGATCGGAAGATCCACCGCAGCGATGAGCCTTTCCTTTGGAGTTAACGATATAGATGGAACCATAGACGACTCAACCAAAATTTATTCTATGGCTGGATCTGAGGAACAAAATCCATCAATGACAACAGAAGAACTTGTGGATCTCATCCGTAAAGCAGGCAAGACTCCAGTGGAAAGAGACACCCTATACAATACGGTAAAAGATTACGATACTATTACGGTTTAATCACGGGCTTCTCTCGAAACCGTATAATTACGCCACTTATTTAAAATGTCCTCAAATCCCGATGGTGGCGGGGTTTCGAAGTAAAGGTCTTGACCCGTGGATGGATGTATGAATCCCAGCGATTTTGCATGCAATGCTTGTCCGGGAATGAGACCAAAGCAATTTTCAACGAACGATTGATATTTCGAAAAGGTAGTTCCTTTCAATATTTTCCTGCCTCCATAAGTTTCATCATTAAAAAGTGGATGTCCGATATGTTTCATATGTACACGGATCTGATGAGTCCTACCAGTTTCCAATCTACATTCAACAAGCGTTACATAACCAAAGCGTTCTAAAACGGTGTAGTGCGTAACCGCATGCTTACCATGATCTCCAAGCGGAAATACATCCATCTGTTTTCGATCTAGGAGATTCCTTCCCACATGACCTGTTATCGTTCCACTTTCATGATCAAAATCGCCCCAAACCAATGCCAAGTAACGACGACGAATAGTCCTATCGAAAAACTGTTTTGCCAAATGCGTCATGGCTTTCTCATTTCTTGAAACCACAACTAATCCAGATGTATTTTTATCAATTCGATGGACCAATCCAGGCCTAACGGTTTCCGATTCTATTGACATACCCAATTTATCTGGGTGAAACCTAAAAGCCAAAGCATTCACCATGGTTCCTGTGTAATTACCGTAGCCGGGGTGTACCACCAATCCGGCTGACTTGTCGACTACGATTAGATCATCATCCTCATATATCACATTCAAGGGTATATTCTCAGCGATGATCTCAAGCTCTCTTGGAGGGTGAGCCAATACAATGGTTATAGTGTCGGCAGGCTTAACCCTGTAACTTGACTTAACAGGCTTGCCATTTACCAAAATGCTACCTGCCTCCGAAGCATTTTGGATGCGGTTTCTAGAAACCCCTTCCAACCGCATCATTAAAAACTTATCAATGCGGAGTAATGACTGACCTTTGTCTACAACAATCCGATGATGCTCATATAACTCATCCTGCTCTTGACTTTCTTGATCCGCATCAATTGGCTGCATGAGTTGAAATATCAATTAGGACCTACAACAAATCTGGAATGGTGCTGCCTGGCTGTTTCCCGATTTCGTATTACTATACTGTAGACCCCTTGACTGAGGTGGGAAATCTCAATGCTTGGCAATGGTTGATCAGAATAGTACAAGGTTCTGCCAGTTGCATCGAATACTTCTAATCCTTGAAAATCGGTAAGATTATCTGGATAAGTAATGTTCAAACGATCTGTTGCAGGATTAGGATATACTGAGATAGCACCTGGATCCAGACTTTCCTGAATGGTTGTGTATAGACTTTCCTGACTAAATACAGGGCGAATCATCCACATACCAGGAAGCTGAGACTGTGTCCAAACTCCTGAAGTATTAAAATATTTGCGCGATGGATCAGACGGGGTATTTACATCCAAACCTAAATTGAGTAACACCGCGTTATTCTGGATAAATCCGAAATACCAGGTACCCGAAGTCAGATAAAGCGGGTCAACCGAGTAGGTCTTGTACTTGTTCACACTGTCGACATAAACCGGTGTTTGATTGAACTTTTCATAAACAGGATTTCCTTGAGGTCCATTTGAATTACCAGCCCATACCGCTAATCTAAATTGCTGAGAAGCCACACTGGCACCAGATTGAACAAAATACATATTGATCGCACGAAGCGTATCAGAGGCAAGCAAATCAAAACGGTAAGCCAATTTCGCGCCTACCCCATTAATACCATAAGCAAGTTCGGCAGAACCATCATCATATGAGTAATAGTCATAGAAATGCTGCCGTTGATACAATGTGTCATTTACCGAAAAGTCGTCTGGAACACCGCCAGAGGTCTGCCCAAGTGAATAAACCACATCAAAATAGGTTTGGTCAAATGCTGCAGCGTCATTGAAATAACTAGAAGCGGAGAATGATGAAGGTGGTGTAACGCTTGAGTTCAAAGGAACAACAATGCTATTAGTACCACCACCACCGAAAAGCTGTGACTGAACTCCATTTCTATCCCTTACAACACCGGAAACACTCAAGGGGAAAGGGGCGCCATCATTGTTATTCCGGACACTAAGAACGGCGCTAGATCTAAGAAGTGCATTCTGCTGACTGGATGAAAGCGCGTCGTAATGGGTCCAAGGAATGGCCGAGTAGGAATTGAATAAAGAAAAACCCTCATTCGAAAAGGCATAGTCCCTTACCAGATCATAGTCGGGTGGAAGAAACCTATTCAAAGAAACATAATCGATATTCCAAATATCAAGCATACCATTCAATGATCCATAACTCCTGAAACGGAACTTGAATCCTTTTTGACGATAAGCTGGGTTGTTAATTGAAATACGGACCTTGGTGAATTCCGTATCACCAGATGCATTTCCAGAGGCAGACCACGCATACTGCCATGTTTGAGTGTTGACATTAAAGAACTGAAGGGATAAGGAATCATTCGTTTCGGGCTTATCTCCCCTGCCCTTCCTTTGGTAGTAAAAAACAAGAAATAAGCTATCATTAGTCACATAGGGGATAGAATTGTCATCGTCCAGCAAATCGATAGGCTTTGAGGTTAGCATATCACACAATCCCGAGGCGCCAACATTGGTACTATTGTATGCATCACCGTACTTATCCAAACCATCAAAAGTGGCACATCCAACTGAAGGAGGGTTGATACCGAAACCGAAATTCACATACACAGAACTGTCGGCCCATAAATTACCTTGCGGCCAGCCCAAATCCCTCGAAAAATCATCAAAAAACGGGAGCTCAATGGTATCTGGACCACTAGATTTTGAATAAGCGTACAACTGATTCCTTTCTAAAATCAACTGTTTGAGATGCGGATTGGATAGCAAAGGCAAGGTAACCTCTTCTTGATTCGGATTAGCATGAAGAGGTTCCTGGCCATGCATGACCGGGGATCCAAGAACAGAGATAAAAAATAAAAGTGATAAGAATTTAAAAACCGTCTTCATAGGTAGTGGGATCAATGTAGTTTGAATTCAGCGTTTCTTCTGATTCTGTTAAAAATAGATCAACGGATTCTCCGTGTATGATGGTTTCTTGCAATCGGAACTGCGGATTTTGTCGATATACCTTGCAATTTAGTGAATCTCGGACAGATGAATCAAAAAGTAACAACCCCGTGTTTAATCCAGATGCCTGCAACACGAATACCGCTTCCTGGTAAGTCAAGTTATAGAGATTGGGCAGTAACACCCTTGTGGCAGCATATCCATGCCCAACAACCAAATCGATTACTGTACCCTTGTCGACTTTGGTTCCGGGTTCTATGCGCTTGCCTTTTATTTGCATATCAAGAACAGCATTTTTTGCTAAATCAGGCTTCAAAATAATTTCACCTCGAACCAAACCGAATGCATGTAGAGTGGCCTCTGCCTGCCGCAATGAGTTATCAACCACATCAGGTATTTTAACTTCGGGAGGATTTTTCCTTGTTATAGTAAAATAAACAGTCCTTCCATCCTTGACAAAAGATCCCGGTTCAGGGTCTTGTCCGATAATGAAACCAGCCTTTTTCTTAGGATCATAGGTTGATGAATCACTGATTTTGATACGAAACCCTTCCGACTCCAACGAATCAGTAATGGAATAAAGATTTTTTCCACTGAAATCAGGGACCTTTATCATCTCTCCATGATTCGTGTAGGAATCCAGCCATAAGTAAGTGCCACCGAAGAAAAGTAGCAAAGTGAAAAGTCCCAAGGCTAGTGAGGTGACGAAATTTCGAGAAAAAATAAAAACGGTTAATCCCTTTATCATTTTGCGCCCTCCTTGTCCTTGTTCCGGACCTTACGATTGAATCCAAATTCAATTAGCTGATCTATAAATTCAAAGGGTTTGTAATCCTGAATAGCAGCTTGGTGGAAAATACAGGTAGCCGGTGTCATTCCTGGCAAAGAGTTGACCTCGATAACCAAGACTTCTACCTCACCTCCCTGAAAAATCCGAACAAACGCATCAATCCTAGCATAACCTTCAACATTCAAAAGTCGGGCCGTTTTCTCCAGAACCTTTTTCACTTCATCGGAAATTCTGCGGTTCTCAACGGGATCGGTACTATACCTTGCGGGCGTTATGTTTTGACCTTGTCCAGCAAGAAACTTCTCCTCCAACGATAAAACATCACCTTCGGAAAGGGCTTCAGAGGCCTCAAAAACCTCGTATTCCAAACCACCATTTGCGGAATATGTTGTCATCAAACCGCCAGTTATTTCCAAAAACCTATCAGCGCCATTTCGTACAATCAATTCCTCGATCAGGAATTTTTCCTTAATGGGAAATTCCTCTTTAGGCTTCACCTTCAATAATTCAGCCGCATGTGGAAGCAATTCCTCCGATGCACGAAACATCAAATCGCAAAAGGCATGCAGTTGACCAACATCACGAAGGATTTTGACAGCGGAACTACATCCATCATCAACAGGCTTCGCGATGAAGGGAAATTGAAATTCATCCAAAATTGACTTCTCGAAAGCGGCAGGATTTTTCCTCCAATCGGATGCAAAAACTACAGCATGCTTGGCAGCATGAATGCCGTTTTTCAGAAGAATCTCGTTGGTTTCGTATTTGTCTATGGTTGTACGGGATGACTGAGGACCCGAACCGTTATAAGGCAAGCCTACACGGTCCAATTCCATTTGAACCACCCCGTCTTCACCTGGCCTGCCATGCAGCGCAATAAAAACACCATCGACCATTTCAGCTAAATCATCATAAGAAATCAAACTGGGTGGATTCAATGATGAATTAGAAGCAAACAAACTAGTTACGGGTGCGCATTCATGAATAATGTCCTCAATTATCGGATGGCGGCTGAAATGCTCAACTTTCTCCTTGATATCATCCGCATTATCCTTCAACAATACATTGATGGGTATGAGATGCAGATTGTGCGCATGGGCGTCACCAGAAAGAAACACCGGGATCGGAACATATTTGCCAGAAGAAGATAATTTCTCGAACACATTCCGACCGCTTTCAACGGAAATATGCCTTTCAGAGGAGTACCCACCGAGGATGACAGCAATTTTCCTCCGACTTGATACCATTTTGCCTGAATCATCAATAGCTTTCTCAAGTCGATTAAAAAGATCCGGACTCTTTCGATACTCCATGGAGCCATCGACTCGCCGCTTTAAGGATGTGTAAATGATATAAGTAATGAATTGACTTGGTGTAAGTCCAATCTCGGCAGCCTGATGGAAGAAAAAAGAAGAAGGCAACATCCCCGAAGTGGTATTCGGATCATTGAGGTAAATGGAGCCATCCTCAGAATAAAAACCATCAATCCTTGCATAGACACCGAAATCCATCAGTTTGAAGAGTTGCTCACTCGCTTGTCGGATACGATGTATTTCTGGAGCTGGCAAATCAATAGGAGTGATTTTTCTGGATAGACCCGGCAAATATTTTGATCGGTAGTCATACACTTCCGAACCTTTTCTTATTTCTGTTGGAGGAAGTGCGACGGGATTACCTTCAAGATCTTCGATTACGATACACGAGAACTCCTTCCCCTT
>JBKCHO010000019.1:0-14322 GCA_046302815.1 Bacteroidota bacterium
CATTTACTCTGTCAGAGCCGTAAAAGAAAACCCCTCATTGAATGGGAAAGCCCTTTTAATTACCTCTGCATTTCATATGAGACGGGCCGAAGGTTGTTTCAGAAAAGCGGGAATGGCGTTTGATGTTTTTCCAGTAGATTCTGGAAAGTCAATCATCAGCTTTAATCCATACCGTATTCTGATTCCGGATGTCAGTGCCATTTCCGTTTGGGACAGATTGATTCATGAATGGATTGGTCTTACCATTTACCGAGCCATGGGTTATGTTTGAAAGGATATTTGACCTACATTTGAACCTGAAAAACCAACAGCTACCAAATTGAAAAACATTTCTCTTACTCTAAACATCGTACTAGCAATCGCTGTAGCATTTCTTTACTACAAGGTCTATTCGGGCAGCAAGCCTGCAGCCATTCAAATGAACGGATCCTCCATGCCTGGCGATGCCATTGCTTTTATCAACTCCGATAGCCTTTTGAAGGATTACAATTATTACAATGACTTACGCAAGGCTCTGGAAGCAGAAGAAGACAGCGTTGATCGTTTGTTACAATCCCGATCCAAGGCTTTGGAGGCGGATGTAGCCGCATATCAATCGAAAGCCGAGACCATGGCACCTGCTACACGAGCAGGAACGGAGGAAAAGCTGATGCGCCAACAGCAAGGTTTGATGATGTTAAAGGAGGAGTTAATCGAAAAGCTGCAAAACAAGGAATCTGCCATGAGCGATTCTGTTCACGCCCACTTGACTGGTTTTTTGAAAGAATACAACAAGAAACGCAACTTCTTCTACATACTAGGCTACCAGAGAGGAAATGGTATTCTCCTGGCTAATGATTCTCTCGATATTACCAAGGAGGTGCTTAGTGGTTTGAATAAGGATTGACCTTGTCATCCAGGTTAGCCCTTCAAGCTTTTCATTTGGTTTTTTAGTAACTCTATTTTCTCGGCTGCATCTGCCTTTTTCTTTTGCTCTAAGGCGATTACTTCTGGCTTGGCGCCGGCCATGAATCGTTCATTTAAAAGTTTCTTATTCACAGAAGTAAGAAACCCTTCCAAATATTCAACTTCTTTTGCCAACCTTCCAATTTCTTCGTCTGTGTCAATCTGTTCCATGACATCCAGAAAATATTCGCCGCTACCTGCCAAGATAGGAACCATATGACCTGGTTTGGTGTTTATCTTTTTGATAGAACCGATATTGCAGAGTTTTGAAATCGAATCGTAGTAAGGCTTAATCGACTCATCGGATCCTGCCAGATGATGTAAATCCAAAGGTTCCTTATTGGGAATATTAGAAGTCTTTCGGGTGTTTCGTATTTGAGTCACCAACTGCTGCATACTTGTAAAAGCAGCTGCTTTTTGAGCATCTTTCTTGCCATCGATGGGCCAAGCTGCCATCATGATGCTCTGGCCTTTTTTTCTGACGCCCATATGTTGCCAAATCTCCTCTGTGATGAATGGCATGAATGGATGAAGGAGTTTCAACAGCGATTCGAAGCATTCAATCGTAGCATTGCAAGTGTTGAGATCTAATTGGCCACCCATTTCAGGTTTTATTAGCTCCAGGTACCAAGCGCAGAAGTCATCCCAAACCAATTTATATATGGCCATTAATGCTTCAGAGAGTCTATATTTTTCGAAAAGATCGTTGATGTTTGCTGTCTCAGCAATGATATGTTGTTTGAGCCAAGCAACGGCTTCCTCGTTGCGTATAGTAATTGCCGGGTTATCTGCTGCATTTTCTTGCCAGCTATTGATCAAACGGAAGGCGTTCCAAATCTTATTTGCGAAATTCCGTCCTTGCTCGCAAAGCGCTTCATCAAAAGGAAGGTCGTTGCCGGCAGGGGAAGAGAATAGCATACCTGTTCTTACACCATCGGCGCCATATTTGGCAATCAAGTCTAATGGGTCGGGTGAATTTCCCAGTGATTTTGACATTTTCCTTCCCAGCTTATCTCTTACAATACCTGTCAAGTAAACATTTGTGAACGGTTTCTCACCGCGGTATTCATATCCCGCAATTATCATTCGAGCCACCCAGAAGAAAAGGATTTCAGGAGCGGTTACAAGATCGTTAGTGGGATAGTAGTATTTGATATCCGCATTATTTGGATCTTTGAAACCATCGAAAACCGAAATAGGCCAAAGCCATGATGAGAACCAGGTATCAAGAACATCTTCATCCTGAAACAAATTGTTGGTTGAGGAAAAGTCCGGTTTTTTTTCGGCGAATATTTTTCGTGCCTCTGCTTCTGTTTTCGCTACAACATGATCGCCAGTTGCATCGTACCATGCAGGAATGCGTTGCCCCCACCATAGTTGTCGCGAAATGCACCAGTCATGAACATTTTCCATCCAATGCCGGTAGGTGTTTTTAAACTTATCCGGTACCAGTCTGATATTGTCGTTCATTACATTTTCCAAAGCAGGCTTGGAGATTTTATTCATTTTGAGGAACCACTGCATTGAAAGCCTTGGCTCTATTACGGCATTGGTCCGTTCCGAGAAACCAACATTGCTTTTGTAAGGCTCTGTCTTCACCAGCTGACCGATTGCATCGAGGTCCTTGGTAATTTTTTTACGCACCACGAATCGATCCTCTCCAATGTAAAATCCTGCAGATTCACTCATCTTGCCTTCAGGCGTCAGGCAGTCAATGGTATTAAGTTTGTGTTTCAGTCCAAGCTGGTAGTCGTTCAGGTCGTGAGCAGGAGTCACTTTGAGTGCGCCGGTTCCAAAATCCATCGACACATATTCGTCTGTAATCAGCGGAACCGCACGGTTGACTATGGGAACGATGATTTTTCTACCATGCAGATGCTTATATCTTTCGTCATGAGGATGCACGCAAATCGCAGTATCTCCTAAAATGGTTTCAGGTCTTGTAGTTGCAATAGTGACATATTCATCACTTCCATCGACTTTGTATTTCACATGATACAATACGGAATCGACTTCCTTGTAGATAACCTCCTCGTCAGACACGGCAGTTAATCCTGCCGGATCCCAATTGACCATTCTTGTACCACGATAAATTTGGCCTTTGTTGTATAGATCTATGAAGACATCAATTACCGCTTCGGATAAGTCGTCCTCCATGGTAAAACGGGTCCGCTCCCAGTCACAAGAGGCTCCTAGCTTTTTTAGCTGCTCCAAAATGATTCCACCATATTTTTCCTTCCACTCCCACGCATGCTTCAAAAACTCATCCCTGGAAAGGCTTTTTTTCTCAATGCCTTTTTCTTTAAGCATGGCTACTACCTTGGCTTCAGTAGCAATAGAGGCATGGTCTGTTCCTGGAACCCAACAGGCGTTTTTCCCCATCATTCTCGCTCTCCGGATAAGCACATCCTGAATGGTATTGTTTAACATGTGTCCCATGTGAAGCACACCTGTAACATTTGGTGGGGGAATTACAATAGTGTAAGGCTCTCGGCTGTCTGGCACGGAACGAAAAAATCCGTTTTCCAACCAGTATTTATACCATTTGTCTTCCGACGATGCGGGATCGTAGGTTTTAGGAATTTCCATCGCTTTGCGGGTGTTGTTTGAAAAGAATTGTTTCTTCAAATATCTTAAAAATTAGGGATACAGGCCTTTATGGCCCAACCAACGACCTTGGAAGTGTTGCGTTATTTAATTGTAATCCAACGATGTACAGTTTCAATCCAGGATTCTTGTGGATTATTAATTGCAACTGGTTCATTAAAAATTCATTCACTCAAGGATACATTTGGCACGCTTATGGTATGTACTTGCCATGTATCTACAAAGGAGTTACCTTTACATCATCAATTGTCAAATTCAACAAAAAACAAAATGAAAAAGCTTATCAGTTCCGCCTTCATTGTTTTGATGGCTGCATTCAATTCAACTGCGCAGGAAGCGACCAAAGTCGCTGATGATCCAAACGCAGCAGAGATCGTTTTCGAAAAAGATGTGCATGATTTCGGCACCATCGAGTATGGCGGCGACGGGAAGTATGAGTTCAAATTTTCAAACACCGGAAAATCTCCTTTGATCATAACCAACGCACGAGGTTCTTGTGGATGTACCGTGCCTACATGGCCAAAAGAAGCCATTGGCAAAGGACAGTCTGGTTCCATCAAAGTGGAATATGACACTAAGCGCCCTGGACCTTTTACCAAAACTGTAACCATTAGTTCCAATGCTAAAACCAAGGACAAGGTGATTACCATCAAAGGAACCGTCACTCAGCCTGAGCCAGCGGAAGATCAAACTCCCGTTAAGAAAGAAAGTATGTCGGCTCCAGTTGAGAAGGGCAAATAACCTAACCTAAACTCTGCACATGAAAACGCTTCTTGCATCCTTATTCTTTGTTCTTGTAGCATCGGTATCCTTTTCTCAGGACAAGGTCAAAAAAGGTCCTGTTGCCAAGTTTGATGAATTGGTATACGATTATGGAACTATCAAGCAGGGTGATAAGGTTTCCCATGAATTTCGATTTACTTCAGTTGGCACGGAGCCTTTCATTATCAGTCAGGCTCAGGGTTCCTGCGGTTGTACCGTCCCCGAGTTCCCTAAGCAGCCCATGAGCAAAGGAGAGAAGGGCACCATCAAGGTTACCTTCGACTCTGCAGGAAAAATGGGGCCTCAAGACAAAACCGTTACGGTTATGTCTAACATGGAAGGCGGGCCCATTGTCTTACACATCAAAGGCACCATAGAGCCCTCCACTCCTAAAAATACCCCCGAAGCTAGGCCCATGGAGAATCCCAAGAACTGATTTCTTGGAGCATAAAAACACTAGATTTGCACCCCTGGATATTACTTACCAGGGGTGTTTTATTTTTTTAGGCATGCCAAATATTTCAACCAAGGGGCTTTCAATGCCCTCATCGCCCATTCGAAAGCTCATTCCCTTCGCCGAAAAGGCCAAGAAGGAGGGTAAAACCGTTTATCATTTGAATATCGGCCAACCGGATATAGAAACGCCGTCGATTATGCTTGAGGCTGTTAAAAAGACCGATTTGAAAGTTATCGAATACAGTCACTCTGCAGGAAATGAATCCTACAGAAGGAGATTGGTTGGATACTATTCAGATTTCGGAATTAATTTGAATTTTTCCGATATCATGATTACCACGGGAGGATCCGAGGCGATTGAAATAGCGATGATGACTTGTTTGAACGAGGGCGACGAGGTCATTATTCCAGAACCATTTTACGCCAACTATCTCGGTTTCGGAACCCAGGCTGGTATTAAAATCAGGCCTATACAGTCATCCATTGAAAATGGATTTGCCTTGCCTCCAATTACCGAATTTGAAACATGCATCAATAAAGCCACTAAGGCTATTATGATTTGCAATCCGGGAAATCCTACTGGATACCTATATACCCGCCAAGAGTTGGAAGCCTTAAGGGACTTGTGTATCAAACACGATTTGTTCCTTTTCTCCGATGAGGTGTATCGTGAATTCTGTTACGATGGCAAGGAGTATGTTTCTGTGATGTCATTGGATGGATTGGATCAACATGCAATTATGGTGGACAGTGTGTCGAAGCGCTACAGTGCATGTGGTATACGCATCGGCGCGTTGGTTTCACGCAATAAGCAAGTGATGGAAACCGCTTTGAAATTCGCTCAAGCCAGATTGAGTCCTCCCACATATGGACAAATCGCCGCTGAAGCCGCCATTGATACGCCTCATTCTTACTTTGAAAGCGTAAACAAGGAGTATGTGGCAAGGCGCGATTTCATGGTTCAGGCCTTGAATAAGATTCCTGGAGTATTTTGTCCAAAACCTAGCGGAGCATTTTATGCCATCGCCCGATTACCTATTGACGATGCCGATAAATTTTGCCAGTGGTTGCTGGAATCTTTTTCACACGATAACCAAACAGTAATGTTGGCCCCTGCCACAGGGTTTTACTCCACACCAGGAATGGGAAAAAATGAGGTTCGGTTGGCGTATGTTCTCAATCTGGATTCACTCAACAAGGCCATGGTTTGTTTGGAAAAGGCCTTGGCATCCTACCCTGGACGCACATCTTAAAAGTCATTTTCAATGTCGCTCCATAGTTCTTGAATGGATCGATAACTTCTCTTCAATAATTCGGAGACCTTTGAGTTTTCGCACCAGATGGCTTGGGTGATTCCCTCCTCCAATTGGCCTGTGGTAGTAGTGTTGCCTCGACACTCCATTTTATACCAATATGTTCTTTTTATGCAAGGATCTTCCTTCATCATGTAACCATGATATGTAACCCCAATCAGTCCAATCATTACTAGTCCGTCTACGCCGCATTCTTCCTCCACCTCCCTGAGTGCAGCCTCATCAGGTTTCTCTCCGGCATCTAATTTCCCCTTGGGCAAGTCCCACAAACCAAATCTTTCAATGAGTAATATTTTTCCATTGCTGGGATTGATGACGATTCCTCCTGCGGCTTCGATAGTTTTGAAAGAGCGGAGAAATGAATCCAATTTGGCTTCGGGGTCAGTGGATTGTATTACGATATGTGATGGGAGGCCTTCTTCAGTCAACATGTTTACGAAATCCCGAGTCCCAAGATCCTTTGAACCGGTTGGCTCACCTTGTTTGAATTCAATCAGGGAGTCCCTGAGAAAAACTTTGTAATTTCGAGCCATGGGCATAGGTACAACGGCATCAAATGTAGCTGATTTCCTTCTTCAGATTAAGGCAGTCAAGCTATCTCCCTCTGATCCATTTAAATGGGCTTCAGGATGGAATTCTCCAATTTATTGTGACAACCGTGTTACACTGAGTCATCCTCGAATCAGGACATACATAAGGCAAGAGCTCGTAAAGCTCATTGATGAGAAGTTCGGTACTCCCGATATGATAGCTGGAGTAGCTACTGGCGCCATTGCTCAAGGCGCACTGGTTGCAGAAGCCAAGGGATTGCCCTTTGTTTATGTCAGACCTACCCCCAAAGACCATGGTACCAAAAATCAAGTTGAGGGTGAGGTCAAGCAAAACCAGACTTGTGTAGTGGTTGAGGATTTGATTTCTACTGGACAAAGCAGCCTAAAGGCTGTGCATGCGCTTCGCGAGGCAGGAGTTGTTGTTAAGGGTATGGTCTCTATTTTCACCTATGGGTTTCCACAGGCAGCTGATGCTTTCAAGTCGGCTAATTGTCCGATGTACTCGCTTAGTAATTACGATGTGCTGATAGACCGAGCGTCTGTGCTTGGTTATATTACCGACAAGGATTTGGAAAGGCTTAGAGTTTGGCGGGAGAGTCCAGATAAATGGGCTTGATTTTCGGGCCATTCATGGCTTAAGCATTTAGATGAAATAAGTGTTTGACCCCCTTCACGCCAAAGTCAAGCAGATTTCCGGAGGATTCCATCAACAACTTTCCTGATTCGTCAACTCCAATGATGGTTGCTTCGAATGTCTCGCCATCGGATTCGAACCATCTTTTCTCGTTTAATCCGAATAGTTTTTTTGCATATTCCCTCTGAAGAACTTCAGCGTCGGGTTTTAAATTGAAAATCTGATGCATGACCTTATCTCGTAATCCAATGCAAAAGGAGGATATGGATGTTGTTTCTTGACCTGTTGCGGATTTTAATGAAATGGCTTCAGGAGAATAAGGCTTGAAAGCCGTTTGATTCAGGTTGATTCCGATGCCCACTATCGAAAATTGACATTGCTTTTCACGGATGGTGTTTTCGATTAGGATTCCCGCGATTTTCTTTTCCTCAAACATAATATCGTTCGGCCATTTGACTTTAAAGTTGTAGCCAGACACTTCTTCCAAATATTCGCAAATGGCCAATGCTACCGCCTGATTGAGTTTGAATAGCTCGTGGGCCTCTATGTGATCGGGATAAAAAACAAGGCTGCACAACAAATTTTGATTTTCGGCACTTTCCCAAGAATTGCCTTTTTGACCCTTTCCAGCTGATTGATAACGCGCCAATATGGCAGTGCCGTTGGGCGGATATTGATTTTTAACCAATTCATGGGCGAAATGGTTGGTCGAATCAACCTCTTCCAAATATATCAAGCGCTCCAAATTTCTCATTAATCAATTGTTATATAGGTGATTGTGAGGTGGACTAAAATCCTTAAATTTGCACAAACATAGCCAATAAGCGCTGATGCCTACCATCCGTAAAGGAACTGTTAAATCCAAAGTCAAGAGTACAGCTCACGCTAACAAAAGTTTGTTGGATGCAATCGTTTTTGGAGCCCAGGAAAAGAAGGCTAAGGACATTGTTGTGATGGATTTGAAATCAGCCGGTGCTCCGATTGCTGATTTTTTTGTGGTTTGCCATGGCGACTCTCATACGCAAGTGGATTCCATAGCTCACGCAATTGAAGATGAAGTTTATAAATTGACAGGGGAGAAGCCTTCGTTTAAAGAGGGTTATACAAACGCTGAATGGATTCTTTTGGATTATATTAACATCGTTGTTCATGTATTTATTCAGGAGCAACGGGAATATTACGGTATTGAGCGTTTTTGGGCGGACGCCAAGTCGAAGAAAATCGCTTGAACAATAGCTTGATTGCTTTGTTTATCTGCCATCCACATACCTTATTGCTATGTGGCACGGATATTGACCGCATCAATTGATTACTTGAAAAAATATTTTAATGTCAGATTCGAAAAAACAAAAGGACGGTAAGGACTCTAACTCTGGAGGGCGATTTCCTAAAGGCGGAACCCCTCGTTTCGGCTTCAATTTTTACTGGATTTACGCCATACTTATCCTGATCATTTTTGCTGTCAATTTCATGGACTTCGGAGGTCGTTCAAAAGAGACCAACTGGGTAGAATTTAAAAATGAAATGTTGATGGCTCATGATGTGGAGCGGATTGAGGTTGTGAACAGAGAGCGTGTAAATGTATTTATCCGCAAAGACAGGTTAACTCAAGACAAATACAAGGAAGTTGCCAAGAAGGCCTTTGGTGAAACCATAAATGAAGGCCCCCATTTCTACTTTACCATCGGTGATGTGGGCTCTTTCGATAAACAATTGGAAGAGGCTCAAAAGGACTTCAATGAGCAACAGAAGATCGCCGTTAAATACAACAATAACGAGAGAAGTTTCCTCGATTTTTTCCTTACTTGGTTGTTTCCAATCATCATCTTGGTTTTATTGTGGATGTTCATGTTCCGTCGCATGGGTGGTGGTGGAGGTGGAAGCCAGATTTTCAACATCGGCAAATCCAAAGCACAACTCTTCGATAAAGACATGCAGGTGAAAGTCACATTCAATGATGTGGCTGGCTTGGAAGAGGCCAAGGTCGAGGTGATGGAAATCGTCGACTTCCTTAAGAACCCCAAAAAATACACATCGTTGGGAGGAAAGATTCCAAGAGGTGCTTTATTGGTGGGCCCTCCCGGAACGGGAAAGACTTTGCTGGCAAAGGCTGTTGCAGGTGAGGCGCAAGTACCTTTCTTTTCGCTCTCGGGTTCCGACTTCGTTGAGATGTTTGTTGGTGTCGGAGCTAGTCGTGTCAGGGATCTGTTCCGTCAAGCAAAAGAGAAGGCTCCAGCCATTATTTTCATTGATGAGATAGATGCCATCGGAAGAGCCAGAGGGAAGGCCCCGTCATTCAGTGCCAATGATGAGCGTGAGAGCACATTGAACCAGTTGTTGACTGAAATGGATGGCTTTGGATCCAATAGCGGAGTAATTATTCTTGCTGCTACCAACAGGGCGGATGTGTTAGACAGAGCGCTTTTGCGTCCAGGCCGTTTTGACCGCCAGATTTATGTGGAACTCCCCGACCTGAATGGACGAAAGGAAATATTCAAGGTCCATTTGAAGCCCGTTAAGACCGATAGTACCGTAGACATTGAATTCCTTGCCAAGCAAACACCTGGTTTTTCGGGGGCTGACATCGCAAACCTGTGTAATGAGGCGGCACTTATTGCAGCTCGTCGCAACAAAAGCTTGGTAGATAAACAGGACTTCCTAGATGCAGTAGATAGGGTTATCGGTGGATTGGAAAAGAAAAATAAGATCATTTCGGCTCACGAGAAAAAGGTAATAGCCTTCCACGAAGCGGGTCATGCAACTGTGAGCTGGCTCTTGAAGCATGCGCATCCGCTGATCAAGGTTTCTATCGTTCCAAGAGGAAACTCACTCGGTGCCGCATGGTACTTGCCAGAGGAAAGACAAATAAATACCAAGGAGCAGATCGTCGACGAAATGTGTGCGGCTTTGGGTGGCAGGGCTGCCGAAGATGTTGTCTTTGGCCAAGTATCTACCGGAGCACTTAGCGATTTGGAGAAAATAACAAAGCAAGCCTATGCGATGGTTTCCATTTTCGGATTGAATGATAGGATAGGAAATATCTCTTTTTACGATTCTTCGGGTCAGGCTGATTACACATTTACCAAACCTTACAGCGAAAAGACTGCCCAAATGATAGATGAGGAGGTTAGCAAGCTGATTGATTCTTGCTACACCCGCACTAAGGAGATTTTGGTGGCTCACAGAGAACAACTCGAAAAGCTTGCATCGCACCTTCTCGACAAAGAGGTCATTTTCAAGGAGGATTTGGAGCTCATATACGGGAAGAGGCCATTTGACGAGGAAGTGATACCCGTTACTCCAGAGAATGAACCAACTGCGGACTTGGGAAACTCACAATCGGTTGGTGAAAAGTAAGGCATTTACCCTGTCGGTGATGTATTTACTTCAAGTTACTTTGCCTACCAAGGGATATTCAAAAACCCTTTTTAGATGCAGGAAAGCGCAACCAGGGAAAAGGTACTGAAGAAATTAAGGGCTTCGCTCATAGCCAAGACTGCGGAGCCTACTCCCGGCGCCGATTATCATCAACCTATTTTCCATCCGGCGGATGAAGTGCCAGAATATTCATTTGCGAATGCATTTAGGCAAGCAGGTGGCCAATTTCACTTTTGCTCGGATGAAATTGAGTTCGCTGAGGTGCTTATGGAGCTCACCCAGAAAAGACAGTGGAGAAGGATGGTCTGTGCCGAGTCGGCCCCATTAGAGTTCTTGAGACAATGCGAATTCAATGTTTACTCGGATTTGAGTCAACTTCCGGTTTGTGATGTGGCTATTTCTTCTTGCGAGTATTTGATTGCAAGAACCGGTTCGGTGGTTGTATCGGCTGCCTCTCAATCCGGGAGAAGCCTTCCCTTTTTCTCTACTGCGCATGTCATAGTAGCCTTTACAAATCAGCTGGTGGTTGATCTCAAAGATGTACTGGAAAACCTCAAGTCCAGGAAAGAGGACTTCAACCCATCTTCACTATCGTTTATCACCGGACCTGGCCGAACGGCAGATATTGGAAATGAAACGGTGATTGGTGCCCAGGGTCCTTTGGAGACTTATGTTTTCTTGATTGACAAGGATGGATGGTAATGGATTCAATCAAAATGAAAATTGGGTTTGTGTTTATAGATCCCCCGACCCATTGCTCATAGAAATCCTGGCAAGGGCATTGGCAGAGGCGGGCATAGATCAAAGGCTCTCCGATAAGCGAGACAGCAATTATATATTTATAGGCGATATTGAATTGTATGTCGAGGATTGGCGTCTTGAACAAGCTTTGGATATTATAAAACAACATAACCTTTGAAGAACTTCACTCAAAGAGCTATCACTGCAATGGTGTTCGCAGCCACGGTTGTTACCTTGTTGTTGTTCGGGCCGTGGACATTTTTGATTTTTTCATTGCTAGTGCTCATTCCAGGTATTTTGGAATTTTATCGTCTGATGCGTTCCGAAGGGGTAAGTCCGCAAACTTGGATGGGATTGGTATTGGGCATATCCCTTTTGGGGATGGTAATCGGTGTAGTCATGGGTTTTTTCAGTTACGATTCCCTGCTGTTACTCTTGCCAATGGTTTTTTCGATATTCATTTTAGAGCTCTACAGAAAAGCCCAACATCCTTTTTTAAACATTGCCGTCACCTTGATGGGTGTGCTGTACTTGGCACTTCCTGTGTCTATGATGGCGGTTATCGCTTTTGTTCCAGGAATTTCAAATGGAGAATATCACGGAGGCCTGGTTTTGGGTTGTATTTTTCATGTTTGGGCTAGCGACACTGGAGCATATTTGATTGGCTCCAAATTTGGCCGAAACAAATTGTTTGAGCGTATATCGCCAAACAAATCGTGGGAGGGTTTTTTCGGTGGATTGGTTTGCTCGGCGGCAGTTGCATGGGCCAACCACGCTCTTTTTGGAATATTGGAGCTGGATCAATGGATTATTGTTTCCATCATCATAGTGGTAACTGGAACTTTGGGTGATTTGGTCGAGTCGCTGTTGAAACGCAGCATTCACATCAAAGATTCGGGAAATTTTTTCCCTGGACACGGCGGCATCCTCGATCGTTTCGATGCAGTGCTTGTATCCATGCCTTTTGTTTGTACCTACCTTTGGTTGGTAGGCAGGTTTGGATGAAAATCAGTTCAATGCTTCCCTGCCTTGTTTCTTAACGGCTTCTAACATCGAGCCGATATGGTTGTCGTACCTTGTTTTTAATGTATTTTCAAGCTGGTCAAGATCCCTTCTGTATCGGGAGTATGAAATGAATTCCGGATTCCCAGGAAGTTTGCCTTTCGAAAAATCGTATAAGTAAATGGATTTATTTTTCAGTCCAATTTGATTGATGCCAAGCAGCACATCGGTTATCAACTCATATTTCTTTTGAGCTTTGACTTTCGTTTTCATGCCATCTTTAAATGTTTGGTACAGGCTATCCAGTCGTTTATAACCCTCCAGCATATGCTTGTAGTAAATTTGATCATCCATGATACGCTCTCGGTACCTGATGGACTCGACTGATTGCACACCGAACTTATAGTCTAGGAATCGCATGGCACCGACTTCACCTACCAGTGTAGCCAAATTCTCATTCAAATCTACTTCGCTTCTTAAATAGACGGTTTCATGCGCCATTTCATGCATGATTAGCTCTGCCAGTTTTCCTGGACCTCTTGCGAGCATACCCGAAAGGACAGGGTCAGTAAAAAAACCTAATGTAGACCATCCACTTGGATTGTAAATATCCGATTCATATCCTTCGGATTCTATTTGTTTTGCTTCTTCTAAAGCCAATTCCTCTAGAAAAAAGCCCTTATAGGAAACGGTGTTGATTACTGGAAACCACCAGGTTTTCTCCTTGAGTTCATAGGGTAACGAGCCGGTGACTACCCACATGATAGGTTTATTTTGTTGATCAAAATAAGTGGTATAGTTCTCGGTATCTTTTAATCCCAAAGAATCGATAGCAAACTTTCTAACTTCTTCGATGTACAAAAGCTTGGCTTTTGTAGCAGAATCCAAAGACCCCGAAGATATCAATTCACTGATGGGCTTCGATCCGTTAATAATCCCAATCTGCCCATTCAATTGTCGAAATCCGTAGAGAATCAAATCGAATTTCCATATCGACAATACGGCAATTATTAGTGCAAATACCAGAAATACTTTTCTTAGCCAAGGCCTCATTTGACCTGTTGTTGCTGCCGAGAATTAAAAGCAGTATTTTCCATTGGAGAGAAGTTCCTTCGCAATTCTCCTACGAGCATCCTTGGTATTGAAGGGAGAGGTTTTGGTGAATCGCTTCAAACCCATCATCAGCATACGATTCTCATCTCCTTCAGACATGGCGTTAATGGCGTTTTTACCGGAGATAAACATCCTGTCGGCACTGTCATTCAAAAAAGTCTTCATGATATCCATTTGCGTTGCGCACTGTTCCACACCTTTCATGGAGCTGAGTTTCTCTACTCGCAGCATGACCGATTCGCTTGCAAATGTTTCAATCAGCATATCGGAGACATTCATAATGATTTCCTGTTCCGTTGTTAGCTTCATCATGTATTTTTGAACAGCTGCGCCAGCCACCATCAAAGCCGCTTTTTTCATGTTGGAAACCAGTTTCCTTTCCTGCACGAAAGGAGTCTCATCGGGTGTACCAAAATCAGGTATGGACATAAGCTCTTTTTGTACATTCTGGGCGGGCGTCATCAGATCTAGCTCACCTTTCATCGCGCGCTTGAGCAACATATCTAGCATGAGCAATCGGTTGATTTCATTGGTTCCTTCAAAAATCCTATTGATACGGGCGTCGCGATACGCTCTGTCCATGGGGAAATCAGAGGAATAACCATACCCTCCGAATATCTGAACTCCTTCATCAACCACATAGTCAAGTACCTCCGAACCAAACACCTTAAGGATAGCACACTCCACAGCATATTCTTCCGCCGCACCTAACAAGGCTTTGTTAAACTCTTTTCCTTCCGACAACAATTGCTTTTCCATGGCATCAATATGATGACTGGTTCTGTAGAGTGCCGACTCCATGACATATGTTCTGATGGCC
>JBKCHO010000020.1:0-22013 GCA_046302815.1 Bacteroidota bacterium
AATTCCAAAGTCCTCTTCTGCCGCTAGAATGAATGCTTTGGCTTTTTGCATCAATTCAACCAGTTTGGGTTTGTCTACAAATCCCACAAATTGAACATTCGATGGAGCGCCATTTTTTATTTTAGGAAGGGCTGGCCCATCGCCTGAAACCACCAGCTTTTTATCAGGCATAAGCCGGAAGGCTTCAACTATCAAATCGAGGCGTTTGTAGGGTACCACCCTGAGGCTTGTGAAGTAATAGTCAGATTTTTGTGATTCAGGAGAGAAGCCCTCTGTGTCAACTGGAGGATATATGACAGTGGATGGCCTTCCATAAATTCTCAATATCCGCTCCGATACATTTTTGCTGTTCGCAATGAAATAATCCACCTCATGAACTGTTTTCAAATCCCATTTTGCTACATGATCAAGCATCCATCCAGCAAGTAGCTTTTTAAATGAGCCTAAGCCACCTAAGTAAGACTTTCTTAGGTCCCATGCATATCGAATGGGTGAATGGCAGTAGCAGATATGAGTCTGTCCTTTTCTTTTTTTGATTCCTTTGGCTACGGCATACGACGAAGAAATAATCAAATCGTATTTGGATAAGTCCAAGGATCGTATGGCATGCGGAAAAAAAACCAGAAAGTTCCTGAATATTTTTTCTGATAAGGGAATTTTCTGAATCCAAGTGGTAGAGGACCTCTTGCCGTTAAGTATATCGTTTCGGTCGCGATCGTCAAGAAAGTCCACCAACGAGAACACATCAGCTTGCGGAAACATATCCACCAATTCTCGGAATACTTTTTCGGCACCACCATTAACAACAAACCAGTCTTGAACCAAGGCAACTTTCATGTAGGTACGGATTTTGATATGGTTTTACTACGAATGGCAGACTGGTAAGATCCGAAAACGACTTTTCCTGACTCTAATCTTGTATGAAGTTCTTTTTGGTCGGTGAAGGCCATTTTGATAGCATTCGAAAAACTAACTTTGTCATTAGGGTCAAAATATACAGCTGCTGCGCCGCAAATTTCCCTGTAAACAGGAATATCTGAGCATATCAAAGGACATCCCATGGCCATTGCTTCTAAATTTGGAATCCCAAACCCTTCATATAACGATGGGGCTATGAGTGCTTTAGCATGCTCATAAAGCCATTTTAGTTCTCCGGGGGCTACATGGCCAATACGCACAACTCTATCTGATTCAATGTGGCTAGCACTGTTAAAATTCCTGTTGTCGCCACCTACAATTATAACGGACTCGCCAAATTCCTCGGTCAAAACATCTGTGGCAAACTTGAAGTTTTTTCTTGGGTCATTGGTTCCAACCATAAGATAATAGGATCTTTCCTCGATTCTATTTTGAAGCGGACGGGTTGCTGTAGACTCTAATAATTCCACATCTACCTTGTTGCCGATTACAGTAACGCAGGACTTTTCAATTTTAAGCGTTTCACTTATTTCTGACTTTACACTTTCCGAAACAGTAAAAAGATGTTTGCATGATCTTGCCATTTTGGGAATCATGAATCTGTACCAAGCCGAGAAAGAAAAACTGAACCATGATGGATTTTTGAAAAACGCAAGATCATGAATCACGGTAGACTGTTGGCGAAGATGTATCGGGCCCGAATTACAAAGATTCAACAGGAAGACATTCTGCTTTTTTACGAATTTTGGCAACTCCAATTGCTCCCAAAAGTGCCCTGATAATTTTCCGTAGCGAATTATTTCAACATCATAATCAGGCAATTTGATTTGTAAATGGCTGGGAACTATAAAAGAGAAATTTACACCCGCCTCGTACAATTCCTTGCAAAGCGTCTTTGCAAAAACCTGCACTCCGGAAGGTCTTTGTGACATGAACCTGCCGTTTATAACCAGCTTTTTCAAATGTATTTTTATTGCACTGCAAAATAAGGCATTTCGTTATGAATCTGTTTCATTTATTGTATACAATTGCTATTTGATTTTTGTAGATCTTGCGTGATATTTGAAAACAGAGCAATCTTTCACACCAACCTCGAGTTTAACATGAAACAAGTCATTTTTTATCTTCTGATATCAATACTCATGATTTCAGAGACAAGATCTCAGGATCTACCCAATGGATTCGCACCTGGCGAGGAGAGTCAGATGCCGTCCTATCTTCTATCAAGATGGACAGATACTTATGGTACCCAAATGATCACTACACCCCCAGTCTCGCCAGTCCGAACCATCGCCGAATGGGAAGAACTTCAAGGGTTAACCATATCGTGGACCTCATACAACAGCATTTTGCGAGAAATTGTCAGAAATGCAAAACAGGAAACAAGAGTCTACATTCTAACCAACAACCCTTCCTCTACCATCAGCTATTTGGCCAGCGGAGGGGTCGATACGGTTAATGTTACCTGCTTACAAATTCCTTTCAATTCCGTTTGGTGCCGCGACTATGGTCTTTGGAGTGCCTATACCAATAATGTGGATTCATTAATTACGGTGGATTGGATATATAACAGGCCAAGGCCTCTTGATGATTCATCCCCAGTGCAGCTCTCAAATACAATAGGCATCCCCGTCTATCAGACTACCGCCGCTCCTTGGGATCTCATTCATACGGGAGGCAATTTCATGACGGATGGCTTTGGAACCGGATTTTCGTCCAATCTCATCATCGATGAAAATCCGAACAAGACCGTTGCACAAATTGACACAATCATGAACCGCTTCATGGGTATCAATCGCTACATTAAAATGAACATCCTGCCATACGACCAAATCCATCACATCGATATGCATATGAAGCTGTTGGATGAGGAAACCATTTTGATGGGACAGTATCCTCCAGGGGTTGCCGATGGACCTCAAATCGAGGCCAATCTATTGTATGTGGTTAACAATTTCAATTCGGTTTTTGGCACCCCCTACAAAGTGGTGCGTATTCCAATGCCAGCCGATAACGGCCAGTATCCTGGCAGTGGTGGAAGGTATTTTACTTACACCAACTCTTCATTTGTAAATAGCACCATCATAGTCCCCACCTATAATGTCCCCACCGACACAACTGCGCTTCGCATTTATAGGGATGCCTTGCCAGGTTACCAAGTGGTAGGAATCAATTCGCTAGCAAGCATAGGTTCTTTGGGCTCATTGCACTGCATAACCAAGGAGATAGGAACTTTTGATCCTTTGCTTATCAGCCATCAACCTTTGTCCGACACCTATGATACCTTGAATGCTTACTCGGTAGAAGCGCTCATCCAACATCGTACTGGAATCAATTCGGCCGTCCTTTGGTGGCGTACAGATACACTTCAGCCCTATGTGTCTGTGAACATGGTGCAAACGGCAAACCCCGATTACTGGACAGCCGGCATCCCGCCCATGCCAGCTGGTACCCAAGTCATGTATTATATCGAAGCTTTTGCAATCTCGGGAAAGCATCAGGTTAGGCCCATGCCAGCTCCTTCTGGTTTTTGGAAATTCGATATTCTGGGAACTCCTCTGGGCACAGGTATTGGTTCCATGGAAATAATTGTAAATGAATTGTTTCCAAATCCTTCTAAGGGCATCACCTGCTTGCAAGTATTCCAACCAAACCCCAATCAACACATGAAAGTTGAATTGAAAGATGCAAGAGGGCGAAGCATTATTCAGGTTTTCAATGGGTTAAGTCGTTTTGGAGAACAAAGGATGTTTTTTAATACCGAAGATTTAGCTTCCGGACTGTACTTTTTGAATATTAGCTCTGAATCAACTAGTTACACCCTAAAGTTGATGGTTCGATAGAACTGCTTGAGGTAATGGCATGTAGTTGTAAATCAGCTAATTGATAAACCTTTAGGGCTCTATCGCTCCGGGGCTTTAAAAATCCATACCTTTTGCGTAACTTTGCCCGCTTCGTTTGGAGAAACTAGCGGATGACGGATCGCCCCAGTACATATTCGATTCCATTTGCCGGCCTTTCCGAAGGAAGCCATCGGTTTGAATACGATATCGATGATAAGTTCTTTGAACGCTTCGAGCACTCTGTAGTTCACCACGCCCAAGTGCATGTGGATTTGGATTTTACCAAATCCTCCTCTGTGCTAACCTTGGTGTTCCACATGAAGGGTTTCATTCGGTTGAATTGTGACCGTTGTTTGGATGATTTCAACATGCCAGTTGACTTCAGTCAGACACTTCTGGTTAGATTCGGTGATGAGGCCCGTGAAGAGTCGGATGATGTGATTGTGATCCCCCACGGCGAACTGGTCTTGGATGTTGCCCAACACATCTACGAATACCTGACTCTGCAAGTACCCATGAGAGTTGTCCATCCGGAAAATGAGCATGGCGAATCGGGTTGTGACCCCGAGGTCATTCGTAAGTTGAATGAAGGAGCTGCAGAACAGCCATCAACCGAGGATCCGAGATGGGAAGCATTGAAGAAGCTGATGAAATGATTAAGTAAAAAACAAATAGACAAACAAGAATAAATCCTAATACAAGATGCCAAATCCAAAGCACAAACATTCGAAATCGAGGAGCGCTAAGAGGAGAACCCACTATAAGGCTACTGCTCCCACCGTTGCCGTATGTCCTACCACGGGCGAGTCGCATCTGATGCATCGTGCATATTGGCATGAAGGCAAGATGTACTATAAGGGCAAGGTGGTATTGGAGCAACCCGCCGCATAACGGGTATTTTTCTCCTAACACATCCTGTCGCCTTCGATGAGAATCGGCATTGACATGATGGGGGGCGATTACGCACCCCTCGAAACCACTCTTGGGGCTATACATGCCCGCAAGGAGATGGATAGCGCCCACACTTTGGTGTTGATTGGCCATGAAGCGGACATTCGTTCCATCATGGCTCAACATGGTGCCGACCCCGCAGCCTTCGAATTCGTGAACACCACAGAGGTTATCGGCATGGCCGACAACCCCACAAAGGCGTTTCAACAAAAACCCAACTCCAGCATTACTGTAGGATTCCATTTGCTGAAGGAGAAGAAGATCGATGCTTTCGCAAGTGCCGGAAATACCGGCGCCATGATGGTTGGATCCATGTTCGCCATCAAGCCAGTGAATGGAATACTTCGTCCAGCCATTTCTTCCATTATACCCAAAGAGGACGGTGGTGTAGGCATTTTGTTGGATGTGGGCATCAACGCCGACTGTAAGCCTGAGATGCTGCAGCAGTTTGCCATTCTGGGTTCCATCTTCGCTGAAGATGTTTACCACATCAATAACCCTCGTCTTGGTCTGATGAGTATCGGCGAGGAGGAGGAAAAAGGAAATATCCTCACCAAAGAGGCGCACACCCTTATCAAATCAACACCTCACATCAATTTCGTGGGGAATCTCGAGGGCCGCGATTTGTTCAACAACAAAGCGGATGTAATCGTGTGTGACGGCTTTACAGGTAATGTGATGCTGAAACTCGCCGAATCATTCTATTCGCTGATTCGCAAGCGGGGCATGCATGACGCTTATTTCGACCGCTTTGACTTCGAGAACTATGGAGGAACCCCTGTGCTCGGCATCAACTCAACAGTGATCATTGCGCACGGCATTTCCAATGCCAAAGCCATCAAGAATATGATTCTTCACGCTTGTGAGGTCGCCGGAGCAGGAATGCCCGACAAGATTTCAAAGGCGCTTTCAGAAATATCCATAGGCGAGCAATTGCCCAAATAAAGAATATGGAAAAAACCAGGGCTGCTATCACTGCCGTAAATGCATGGGTTCCCGATTATGTGTTAACCAATGCAGAAATCGAAAAGTTGGTTGATACCACCGACGAGTGGATTACATCACGGACAGGTATTAAGGAACGACATATCCTTAAAGGGGAAGGTAAAGGCTCCTCCGATATCGCAGTTGAGGCAGTTAAAGGATTGCTGAAGAAGCGGGGAATAGGACCAGAGGAAATAGAATTGGTGATTTGTGCCACCACTACCCCTGACATGCAATTTCCAGCAACAGCCAATATCGTTTGCGACAAGGTTGGTATGGTGAACGCATTTGGATACGATATCAATGCGGCTTGCTCAGGATTCATTTATGCATTGGTTACTGGCTCAAAATTTATCGAGAGCGGACAATACAAAAAAGTATTGGTCATAGGGGTAGATAAAATGTCTTCCATCATAGACTACACCGACCGCGCCACCTGTGTGATTTTCGGTGATGGTGGCGGAGCTGTTCTACTCGAACCCGAATCTTCCGGAAACGGTATCATGGATTCCATACTTCGTAGCGATGGATCCGGCCGTGTTTATTTGCATCAAAAAGCCGGCGGAAGCGTATTGCCTGCCTCACACGCCACGGTTGATGCCAAACAACATTATGTTTATCAAGAGGGACAAGCCGTTTTCAAATTCGCTGTTACCAAAATGGCGGATGTCTCGGCCGAAATCATGGAAAGGAATCACCTCAAGGCTGATGATGTTTCATGGCTCGTTCCTCATCAAGCCAATAAGCGTATAATCGATGCTACAGCTAATCGTATGGGACTCGGAAACGACAAGGTCATGCTCAACATCGAGAAATACGGAAACACCACCAATGGAACCATTCCATTATGCCTATGGGAATGGGAAAAACAATTGCATAAGGGTGATGTCATCATCCTGGCCGCGTTTGGCGGCGGATTCACATGGGGATCCGTTTACCTTCGTTGGGCTTACGACACCAAATAACCAAACTCACTCTAAATAACCTGTAACATGAACAAGAAGGAAATCGAAGAACTAATCCGGTTTGTTTCAAAGTCGGGCGTCAGTGAGGTCAGCCTCGAGCAAAAAGACTTCAAGATTACCATAAAGAACGCCACGCGTGAAGTGCAAGTAGTTGCCGCTGCTCCCGCCGCTCCAGTTGTGGTTGCCGCTCCAGCTCCCGTTGCCGCTCCAGCCCCGTCTGCAGCTGCACCTGCAGCACCAACTCCAAAGGCTTCTGACGAATCGAAATACCATGTGGTGAAATCACCAATGATTGGCACCTTCTATCGCCAGCCTTCACCAGACAAGCCTAATTTTGTCAATGTGGGGGATGAGGTGAAGCAGGGTCAGGTGATTTGCATCATCGAAGCCATGAAGCTTTTCAATGAAATCGAATGCGATGTAAAAGGTCGTGTTGTGAAGGTGTTGGTCGACAATGCCTCGCCCATTGAATACGATCAACCATTGTTCCTCGTAGATCCTTCCTGATAACCGATTCACATGTTCAAGAAAATCCTGATCGCCAACAGGGGCGAAATCGCCTTACGCATCATTAGGACCTGCAAGGAAATGGGCATTCGTACAGTGGCCGTTTATTCTACGGCCGACCGCGAAAGCCTACATGTTCGTTTCGCCGACGAAGCCGTTTGTATCGGCCCTCCTCCAAGTAGGGACTCCTATCTCAACATGCCCAATCTGATCGCGGCTGCAGAAATCACCAATGCGGACGCTATCCATCCCGGCTACGGTTTCCTTTCGGAGAATGCCAAGTTCTCTGCCATCTGTGCCAAGCACAACATCAAATTTATCGGGGCATCACCCGATATGATTGATTCAATGGGCGACAAGTCGAATGCAAAAGATACCATGAAGCGGGCTGGAGTTCCCACCAGTCCGGGATCCGACGGCTTGTTGGAGAGTGTTGACGAAGGCAAGGAAATCGCAAAGAAAATAGGTTACCCCGTTATCCTCAAAGCTACAGCAGGTGGTGGAGGAAGAGGTATGCGTATCGTGTGGAATGCCGAAGAGTTTGAGGCCGCATGGTCATCAGCTCGTCAGGAAGCTGGTGCCGCGTTTGGTAACGACGGCATGTATCTCGAGAAGTATATTGAAGAGCCTCGCCACATCGAAATACAAATAGCAGGAGACCAATACGGCAAAGCCTGCCATCTTTCCGAACGCGATTGCTCCATCCAGCGCCGTCATCAAAAACTGCTTGAGGAAACACCATCTCCATTCATGATACCCGAACTACGGGAAAAAATGGGTGAGGCTGCAGTGAAAGCCGCCCTGGCGGTCAGTTATGAAGGAGTCGGAACAGTAGAGTTTCTGGTCGACAAGCATCGCAATTTTTACTTCATGGAGATGAACACCCGAATTCAGGTGGAACATCCCGTTACCGAAGAGGTAATCAATTACGACCTTATTAAGGAACAGATCAAAATAGCAGCTGGCATCGAAATTTCAGGCATCAACTATTATCCGAACATGCATGCCATCGAATGCCGTATCAACGCCGAAGATCCATATAATAATTTCCGACCATCACCAGGACGAATCACCAACCTACATGTCCCTGGTGGGCATGGTGTGCGTGTAGATTCACATGTTTATGCGGGCTATACGATTCCATCCAATTACGATTCAATGATCAGTAAGCTTATCACCATCGCTCAAACGCGAGAAGAGGCAATTCAAACCATGGAGCGTGCATTGAGTGAATATGTGATCGAGGGCGTGAAAACAACCATCCCGTTTCATCAACAATTGATGCAGAACGAGGATTTCCGTAAGGGCAACTATACCACCAAGTTCCTCGAGAGCTTCCAGCTTAAATGATATCAACGGGTTTAGTACAAATCCGCTTCAATACACAATCAGATCCGTGAACCTCAGCTTTAAGGAAATCGTAACCGTATCCATGATCCTCTTCGCGGTCATTGATATCATCGGCTCTATTCCTGTATTGATTCAGATTCGCAAACAGGCGGGCAGCATCCACTCCGAGAAGGCCACCTTGGTTTCGCTCGGCATCATGATCATGTTCCTGTTCATCGGTGAAAATCTACTCAAGTTTCTGGGATTGGATCTATCCTCATTCGCCATTGCAGGTTCGCTGGTGCTCTTCTTCATCGCATTGGAAATGATTTTAGGCATCCGCATCCACAAAGATGACATGCCAGCTACGGCATCTATAGTTCCTGTGGCTTTTCCACTCATTGCCGGTACAGGCACTATGACCACGCTGCTGTCGTTGCGAGCCGATTACGATGTCATCACCATTATCATTGGCATACTGTTGAATCTTATGGTGGTATATCTGTGCCTCAAAAATTTGGGTTTTTTGGAACGCATTCTCGGTCCTGTAGGAATCGGAGTGGTTCGCAAGGTTTTCGGATTCATCTTGCTGGCTATCGCGGTGAAACTTTTCCGCACCCATGTGGGGCTTTGATTTTTTAATGAACGCGGTTGCATGGTAAACATCTATACCGACGGCTCTTCTCGGGGAAACCCAGGTCCCGGGGGCTTTGGCGTAGTGATGATTTCAGGTCCGCACCGCAAGGAGATTTCCCAAGGCTTTCGTAAAACAACCAACAACCGCATGGAGTTGTTGAGTGTTATAGTGGGCTTAGAATCGCTGAAGCGTTTACATGAGGAAGTAACGGTTTACTCCGATAGCAAATATGTTGTTGATGCGGTTGAAAAGGGTTGGGTGTTCGGATGGGCCCAAAAGAATTTCCAAGGCAAGAAAAATGCCGACTTATGGACCCGCTTTCTGGCCATTTACTCCCGTCACCAGGTTCGGTTCCGCTGGATTAAAGGACACAACAACCATCCTGAAAACGAGTATTGTGATCTCTTGGCCGTAACGGCTGCAACCGGCATGGATTTGCACATCGATTCGGGATTCGAATCTGGGCTTTACAATTGACATTCCTTCCCCATTCTTTTGCTACATTTGAGAAGCACACCCAAATCCGACAAATGAACCGCATCCTTCTTGCACTAACACTGACGCTCTTGGCGCTGCAGTCAAGAGCCCAAAAAGATCCCGTCGAAAGGGAAATCATGGTGAACACCATCACACAGCAAGTGCCCACTCCCGGCAAAATTATGGTAACAGGCAGCTCGGAAATGGATGTGGAACCGGATCAGGTAGATGTACACTTCGTTTTGTCAGAATATATGTCCGACAAAAACAACAAGGTATCGATGGAAACCATTCGCAAGGAATTTTTGAAGGCTTGCGCTGATGCTTCAATTCCTAAGGACAGTATCCGCGTAGAGGGATTGTCGGGGGGAGCATATCAACACTACATACACAAGAAACGCAAGACCGATCCTGGCTTTATGGAGAATGTAACATTTGTGATTCGTTTATCAAACACCAAGCAAATAGATGCGCTGGCCTCAAGGGTTAACGACAAAGCCGTTATCAACATGTATGTTGGACGCAGATGGCATACCAAAATGGATGTATTCCGTAAGGAGATGCGCATCAAGGCGACACAGTCGGCCCTCGACAAGGCGCGTTATATGTCGGAGAGCATTGGAGAGCAAATAGACGGAGCATTGCTTATCGAGGATGTGGACATGGGCATGCCCCTGCCTATGCTCAGAAGCAACATGGAAATGAGTATGGTTTCAAGTTCCGACCAAGGCGATTCGTCCATGCCGTTTCAAAAAATCACCATCCGTTCGGATGTACGAGCCGAATTCCGATTGAAACGCAACGAAATCAAAAAATGAGTCAATTATTCAAAGACAAAGTAGCGCTTGTCTCTGGTGGTCGAAGCGGCATAGGATATGCCGTTGCTGAGCGAATGCTTCGCGATGGTGCCACAGTAATAATAACAAGCCGGAAGGCGGAGCTGTTGGAGGAGGCTGCCAAATCCCTTTCATCTATCGGCAATTGCCTGTTTCATCCTTGCGATATCCGCGAAAGCGCACAAGTTGCCGCATTGATGGGTTTTGTAAAAGCCCAATCGCAGCGTTTGGATATATTGGTGAATAATGCCGGAGGACAATTTCCTGTGCTTGCCGAGTATCTCAATGACAAGGGTTGGAATGCAGTCATCAACAATAACCTGAACGGCACCTTTTATATGATTCGTGAGGCGGCTAACACATTTTTTATTCCCCAGCGTTCGGGAGTCATTGTGAATATTACTGCAAGCGTTTCCCGTGGCGCCCCGGGCATGATACATACGGGTGCTGCAAGAGCCGGCGTTGAAAACATTACCAAAACCCTTGCACTGGAGTGGAGTGGGTTCAACATTCGTGTCAATTGTGTTGCGCCTGGCATCATCGATTCAGAAGGATTGAAAACTTATGGCGAAGAGATTCGTAAAAAGTTGGATGAAGCGGCATCATCTGTTCCTATGCGCCGACTAGGAACACCTCAAGAGGTGGCGGCCGCCGTTTGTTTTTTGGCCTCTAACGAATCATCATACATCAATGGAATCACACTGGCCGTTGATGGTGCACAGCATCTCGATTTCAAACAGACCGGGCTTTCCGATTTGCTCAGGTCATATTTGTAAAATCATTGAAAACGCCGATAGCATATTTTTACCAATGGGTGAGCGAAACCCCGCATGCACCTTTCTTGCGTCAACCTTATGGAAACACTTGGAAGGTTTTTTCCTTTCAAGAGGCATTCGATGAAGCACTGCGGATTGTTGCAAAGTTGCAATCACTCGGATTACAAAAAGGAGATCACATCGCCATCCTGTCAAGAAACTGCTCGCATTGGATATTGGCCGACTTGGCCATTATGATGGGAGGATATGTTTCCGTTCCTTTGTACCCTACCATACCGGCCGATCAAATACGCGATATTTTGCAACATGCCGATGTGAAGTTGTTGTTCGCAGGCAAACTCGATAAGTGGGATGCCTCGTGCCTGCCCGATGGTGTACAGCTAATAGCTTTTCCACACTATGAAGGCAACCCACAAATTACCAACGCCATAACATGGACACAGGATTTGCCATCAACGGCTGGGGATATTACACCTCATGTGCCTGGCTTGGATGACCTCTGGACTATACTTTATACTTCTGGGACCACCGGAAAGCCCAAAGGCGTGATGCATTCCTATAGATGTCCCACCACCATTTTTGATCTCGAATTGCGCCACGGCACCATGGGTATGTCGGCTATCGGCCAATACCGGTTTTTCTCTTTTCTGCCACTCAACCATGTGGCGGAACGCATAGCGATAGAGATGAATGCAATGGTTATGGGGGGCTCCATATCCTTCGCTGAAAACATCGATACATTTATAAAAAACCTTGTATCTGTACAACCCACCTTTTTCTTTGCCGTACCACGGATTTGGATGAAGTTTCAATCTGGTGTGTTGGAGAAAGCAAGTGAAAGCAAGTTGCGTTTGCTTTTATCGCTTCCGCTGATAGGAAATGTTGTCCGAAAAAAAATCAAGACAGCTTTAGGATTAGGAAGTGCTCAAATCACATTGACCGGAGCCGCCATCACACCACAACCTGTTAAGGAATGGTTCCGAAAGTTGGGTATAGATCTTCGTGAGGTTTATGGAATGACAGAGGCATGTGGCCCGGTTTCATTGACACCTTCCAGTGGATGGAGCATCGGGGATGTGGGGAAGGCGTTGCCCGGAACCGAGATTAGAGTGGATGAGGCAAGCGGAGAAATTATTTTTAGAAGTCCGCATCTGATGTCGGGATACTATAGAGATGACAAGGCAACACAGGAGATGCTTCGTGACGGCTGGATTTACAGCGGCGACAGAGGTCGCATGGACGATGAAGGCAATCTTTTTGTGTTGGGTCGCATTCGCGATGTGTTCAAAACATCCAAAGGCGTTTTTGTAGCACCCGACCCCATTGAGGAAGAGGTGTTGAAAAACCATCTCATTTCTCAAGTATGTGTTACGGGGTTAGGCTTGCCACAGCCGATAGCATTGCTCAATTTACAACCTGGCACACATGACAAAGAGCTTGTAAGTGCTGTACTAACAGATCACCTTTCTGATGTGAATAGGCGTCTGTCAAGCCATGAGCGCATAAGCACCATGGTGGTTTGCTGTGAGCCATGGACAGAGGATAACCGGATGCTGACACCTACTTTGAAAGCCCGCCGTGGAGCAATCAACGATAAATACGCCTCCCGTCTATCTAAATGGCAAGAAAGCGGCAAACAAGTCATTTGGGAATAAATGCAACCAGCTATGCAAAGTACTACCATATCCGAAATAAACCGCCTGTTTGAATTACAATCCAAACAGGAAAACCTTTTAAAGTTGCGCTCCACCTCTTGTGCGGAGCGATTGGAGAAAATTCGGAAGGTGAAGCGCTATCTGCTGAAAAAAGAACATATCAATCAGCTCACAGGCGCTTTGCATTCCGACCTTCGAAAACCTGCTGCCGAATCGGAAGCCAACGAGTGGTCGCCAGTCATGCTGGCTATAACTCATATGGAAGACAATTTGCGTAAATGGATGCGCAATCGCTCTGTAGATTCGCCAGTGGTCATGTCAGGACTGTCTTCCAGTATCAGATACGAATCCAAGGGCGCTGTTTTGATTTTAGCGCCATGGAACTATCCTTTTCAAATCGTTCTGATTCCATTGCTTCACGCTATTGCTGCGGGCAATGCGGCTATTGTTAAGCCTTCAGAGTTTGCACCTGCTACCTCAAAGTATTTGCATGAAATGATTTCCGGCATGTTTCCTGAAGAGGAAGTGGCCTTTGTTTTTGGAGAGGCCGACACTGCCAATGCGTTATTGGAATTGCCGTTCCACCATATCTTCTTCACTGGGAGTCCCTCAATTGGCAAACGAGTGATGGCTGCTGCCTCCAAACATCTTACATCGGTTACACTTGAACTAGGTGGCAAGTCGCCAGTAATCATTCACGACTCCTTTTCCATACGAAGTGCAGCCCGCAAAATTGCTTGGGCAAAAACCATGAATTGTGGTCAAACATGCATTGCACCCGATTATGTGCTTCTGCCCAAAGGAACCCGCGACGAATTCGTACGATGTTTTCAAGAATCCATTCAATGGTTTTTCAATAGAGATGGCAAGGGAGTTGCCGCTTCCGCTGATTATCCACGAATCATCAACAACAAGCACCATTCCAGAATAAAGTCGCTGGTAGATCAATCCATCGAACAAGGAGCTCAACTGCTGTGTGGTGGACAAATGGATGCATCAGACAACTTCATAGAACCCATCATACTTGGGAATGTGAGTCCCCAAATGTTAGTCATGCGCGAAGAGATTTTCGGTCCTGTTCTCCCATTGATGGAATATGATTCATTAGACAACGCCCTAGCACAAGTGAATTCGTTGCAACGGCCTTTGGCGCTTTACATCTTTAGCCATAATAGTTCTGTCACTCGAAAAATTCTTCAAAACACCACATCCGGCGGAGTTGGCATTAACGAGTTAATGGTAACATCGGTAAATCCCGCACTCCCCTTTGGCGGGGTCAATCATAGTGGCATGGGTCGCTCGAATGGTGAGGCAGGCTTCATTGCGTTTTCCAACGAAAGAGGAATTGTTGTTCGTCGCTGGGGAAACTTCTCCTTGCTGTATCCCCCTTACAAATCATGGGTCATATCGTGGATGAAACGACTCGTTCGATGGTAAGACATGTCTTGATAACGGGAGGATCTTCCGGCATCGGCTATGCCTTGTCGCTTAAGTTCGCCGAAGAGGGCTACGGATTAATGTGGGTGTCCAATGACGGGCAACAACTCGAGGAAGCATCACTTCGTATCAAGTCTGATTTCCCCATGCTGTCATTACATACCCTTTGCGCGGACTTGACAGTGCCTAATCAATGTGATTTGGTTTTTGAATGGGCAATCAAGTTAGGTGATGTAGAGGTGTTGGTCAACTGCGCTGGTTTTGGCACTTTTGGACATCTTCACACAATCAATGAGTCTGTTGAAATGAGTATGATTCATTTGAATGTGTTGTCAATGTACCGCTTGACCAGACTTTTTTCTCAAGTGATGTTGCGTAAGGGTCATGGTCGCATAGCGAATATTGCATCCAATACAGTGCTACAACCTGTGCCCCATATGTGCACTTATGCAGCTACCAAATCCTTTGTGAATCATTTTTCCTTGTCGTTGCATGAGGAATTGCGAGGCACGGGAATAACCGTTACGACCATTATACCACCCGCAACGCGGGATACCCAATTCCAACATAAGGCTGGGATGGATGGCGTTAAGACATTTAGAGGCTTGCTTACGGCTTCCGCCGATGAGGTAGCCTCCAGGGCCTATAAAGGCATCATGCGCGGTGATCGAATGGTGTATGGGGGCTGGAAGTTGCAGTTCTCCCGCCCTTTGGCGGCCATTTTGCCAAACAGAGTCATACAATGGCTCATTAAAAAGGAACTTGACAGGAATTAAGATGTTTGTATTATATTTGTCGCTTTAGGACTACAGCTAGCCATAAAAATCGCATATGACCCTCGATGATTTGATTCCAAAGCTTACTGAAAGGGCTGCTGCTACGGCACCCATTGGTAAAACGCTTTGCTTTGACATGGGCACCAGGCACCTCTACTTAGATGGCACCGGTAATTCGAATGTGATTTCTTTTGATAACAAGCCTGCCGACTGCATGATTTCGGTTTCCGAAGAGGATTTGGTGGCGTTGGCTACTGGCAAGTTGAATCCTATGGCTGCAGTCATGGGAGGCAAAGTCAAAATCAAAGGAGAAATGGGCGTTGCCATGAAGTTGGGTTCGCTCTTCGGGTCCTGATTCAATCACCAACTTGAGCCCTATGCAGCGAAAGGAGCCGGTCAACACCCAGTCGCTGCCTTACTTCCCAAACTTGGATGGCCTTAGGTTTTTCGGTTTCCTGATTGTTTTTTGCTCGCACGGATTCATTGGAACCACTGGACTGTTCACCCAATTCAACTATCGTGCAGCTGTTGGTTTGGATCTCTTCTTCGTTATGTCGGCATTTCTTATTACCCACATTTTGCTGTTGGAGAAGGATCGAAACGGCACCATTAGCCTCAGGCGATTTTTTTACAGGAGAAGCTTGCGTGTATGGCCTCTGTACTTTGCAATGGTTTTTGCCGGATTCGGTTTCCATGCCTTCTGGTCAAGCATAGGACATTCGCTTGAGGAGCTTCCTCCATTGTGGACATTTTTGACATTCACCATGAATTTTTGGATTGTAGAAAACGGAGAGAGTTTTTTGTTTTTTATGATTTTCCTATGGAGCGTTTGCTTAGAGGAGCAATTCTATGCCGTGCTAGGTGTTATCATGCGTTTTGCAAATCGATACTTAGTGCCTATTTCATGCTTATTGATCGCATGTTCAATCGTGTTCCGTTTTTTATACCAAGATGAAAAATTGCAAATGATGTACAACAGCCTTTCTCTTGGTGGCAGTTTTGGTGTGGGTATGCTCACAGCATGGGCGTATCATCGATATCATGCCGTTTGGTCGATGGCCTATGCCAATAGTCGGGGTTTTTGGTTGTTGGTTTATCTCCTATTCTTTCTTCATCTGATTTTTTTCTCATGGCTTTATGATGCACGGCCGTGGGCCTTTATTGACAGACCAATCCTCTGGATTTTCATGGCGATTATCATTGTAGGACAATGCCTGCCCGGCAAAACCTTTCTTCCGATGGGAAAATCTGAGATTATCCGTTACCTGGGAAAAATATCTTATGGCTTGTATGTGTTCCATGGTGTTTTCATTTCGGCTTTCCTCATACTTCCTATCGATTTCGAGCCGCTCGGATGGTATCATGTAGTAATCCGACCCTTGTTGATTCTTGCTTGTACCATATTGCTTGCCGCCTTCAGTTACCGCTATTTTGAAAGGCCGTTTCTATTATGGAAATCAAGACTTCAAGGCCATTGAACCCAGTTTCTTATATTTACACTCCCATCGAATCTATCAGAATATTGGATCATGCGTGTAGCGGTTCTCGATATGTACAACAACCGGCCTGGTCAGGGAATCAGGAGCATTCGCCTGCACCTGGAAGGTAATCCGCTAGTGACCGAATTCGAGATCTTCAATGTCAGAGGTGAAAATCAGTTACCAGACACATCCTTCGATGCCTATATTTCTTCTGGAGGTCCCGGTAATCCATTAGAGCGTCACTTTCCATGGTATTCACGCTGGATTTCATTGATGGATGATTTATTGCACAACCACGAGGGTAAAAAGCATGTGTTCCTTATCTGCCATTCTTTTCAGGTGATGTGTCATCATTTGCAAATCGCCGATGTAAAACTGCGGAAATCTCCTGCCTTTGGAGTTTTTCCTGTTCACAAATCCGAATATGGTTTAAAGGAACCCTTGTTTGAGAAGCTCAATAACCCCTTCTATGCAGTAGACTCAAGAAGTTGGCAAGTGATACAACCTCACGATGATAAGTTGAAGGCCATTGGAGCACACATACTTTGTATCGAGAAAGAGCGTCCACATGTGCCTTTGGAGCGAGCTTGCATGGGCATCCGGTTCTCTTCCTCTTTTGTAGGATTTCAATTTCATCCCGAAGCGGACGCTCATGGCATGAAAGTGTATTTGCGCTCTCCTCAGAAAAAGCGCGAGATCATTCAGAACCATGGTGAGGGAAAGTACAACGAAATCATGTCTGCATTGGATGATCCATCCAAAATCACCCATACCTTTGGAGCCATTATTCCATCTTTTTTGGAATATGCTTCCAAAAGCTAACTCTCCGACAAAGGCTTTTTAGACCCAATTCCTCCTACGGGTAAATAAAATAAACACATGCATCCAGAATTAAGAAACCTTTTCAATTCCGGATACACGGAACATGCTTACTATGATTTTTTGAATAGCTTGAATGCATCTGCAGGAACTCAGATACCATTTCGAGTTGCCGAAACGCCGGTTTTCCTCAATGAAACACTTAGGGAGGAGCTACTGCAAGCGGGCAATGACATAATCAATCAATTGCTCCATCCAGATTATTTGGCGATTGCAAAGAACTCCATACCCGATCGTTTCAAAGTTCCGGGAGAAGTGGGTAAGCCTACCATGCTGGCGTTGGATTTCGCAATCATTAACAACCATGAAGGAAAGAACAAACCCATGTTGATAGAGCTTCAGGGGTTTCCTTCGCTCTTTTTTTATCAGCATTTGTTGGCGCAATCATATAAGACGCATTACCCATCTTTGAAAAACCTCAGCCATCTTTTTATAGACGAAAAAGAATATCTGGTAAAAATGAAATCCCTGTTGCTTGGGGGCCACTCTAACGAGGATACCGTTTTGTTGGAGCTTGATCCATCCAATCAAAATACATACATCGATTTTTTGGAGACATCCAGACAAACAGGGATTGACATCGTTTGCCTTAGTGAAGTGCTGCTCGACAATGGACATCTCTATAGGATTAAAGCAGGCAGGAAAATACCGATTCGCAGGATTTACAACCGAATCATTTTTGATGAATTGGTCAAAAGGCCTGAACTTGCAAAAAGCTACAACTTGACAGATTCAATTGATGTGGAATGGGTGTGCCATCCTAACTGGTATTTCATGATCAGTAAGTTCTCTCTTCCCTACTTGAAATCTGATAATGTACCCCATACCATTTTCGCCTCTGATTATGTATCGGACAATATCAAACTCTCCGATTATGTTTTGAAGCCGCTGTATTCGTTTTCTGGTTCCGGAGTTGAATTACATCCAACCGAAACTGTTCTTAAACGAATTTCAAACCCAACTGAATATATCTTGCAGCGAAAGGTAGAATACGCTCCTTCCATCATAACGCCGGATGGTAATGCCAAAGTGGAAATCCGAATGATGTACGCTTGGTTTGAAGGCGAGTCATGCCCTAAGCCTGTTATCACACTGGCTAGATTAAGCAAGGGCGAAATGGTTGGAGTCAAATACAACCGCGATAAAACCTGGGTTGGCAGCAGTGTCTGTTTGATGACATCCTGACGAATTCATTTCGAAACACAGTTAGTCAGCTTTTATTTATAAACCTGCGCCAAATGCCTTTTACTCTTTTGAGTCTTTTCAGATTGAACAATAGTGCCAGACTCAGTTGAAAAGGCAAAATGAATTGGTAAAGGAATTCCACAGCGCGATTTGTTCCCAATCCAGACAACCCATATTCAAATCGGTCCATCCAGGGTTTACAGGTATCCTCGCAAATTCGGATCTCAGCAGAGTTCAGACCTTCCCGCCATTTACCTCTTCTTGTTTTTTCTACACCTCGTGATTCCTTTGTATCCGAATAATTTGATGATCCTACTACCGGCACATCCAGCATTCGTGCATCGAATGACAAACCTAAATGGGCGCAAACGGTTTCAAGACATCGATCGGGGTTATCTGTCAAATCCTCATATCTGATGAAAAGCACACGGCTGTCATCGTAGTGCTTCAAGGCCTCACTATAAACAGCCCTCCAAATTCGGCTGATGGTAATGGGATGATAGTTGATTCGGCTTCTAACAGACTCCCAAAAGGGAATTTGTCCTCCGGATAATTGCCTGCGCTTCCATTTTCCCTTTTGTGAGAGCAATACCTCTCTAGGGTCTCTTACCATGACAATGAAACGGGAATCGGGAATGTGGCGTAGTAGGAAGTCCATTGCAAAGACCGTTTGAGGCGTTTGCTCGCATGGAATCAACTTTCCATTTTTTTTCGCTTCAGAAACTAGAAAATGTAAAAAAGTTTCAAGAGGCAACTCTAGGTGGTTATCATTCACTTCTGAAATCGATTCTTGATGATAAAGGCCTATGTCTCGTTTTCCAAAATACCCTTCTCGTTGTATCGTTTTTAGGATGGACAATAATTTGGCCAATTGAGCGGATTCGATTTCTTGATTCGATTTTTCGACTTCACACAGTTCATCGAAAAAATGCAGCTCTTGAAATGCCATAACCTGAGTGTGATTTCCCAGGATACGCGACATCATGGTGGTGCCACTCCGACTGCTACCGCAAACAAAAACAAAAGGCTGTGGGCGCTCCATGACCCAAAGTTAACTAGACCATACCAATGACCCAAAGAAAAGCGTTCCTATATTTGCATAAAGCCATCCCCCAAGGAAATGACGCAATCCAAACGGAATTCGACCCTATTTGTGCTCTTTTTCTCAGCCATATTTGGACTTTGGTTCCTCATATCCGGATATACATGGCCGGTTGTCGTAGCGAGAGAGGAGCTGAAAGCTTCCATAGAAGGGGATTATCGGAAACTCTCTCCCGTATATTTCGGATTCAATGCTCAACAGATTCGGGGGCCAGCATTAGGTGATGCCGACTTTGTTAAATCCATTCAGGGATTGCATCCCAATCTGCTCCGCTACCCTGGTGGTACTGTGGCTAGTTATTGGGATTGGAAGGCCGGATGGTTTAAGGACGAGATTCCGCTGAAAAAGGACTGGCGTGAGATACGCAAAGCCCCTATCCGATTAGAAGATTTGAAATTCGCTTGCGACTCTACCAAGGCGGTGCCGCTTTTTGTGTTGAATATGTGCACTAGTGATTTGCCCTATCAGATGGATTTTCTTAAGCAGGCTCGTAAGAAGGGACTGCCTGTTTCCTATGTAGAGCTAGATAATGAGGTTTATCTTTCGGAAACGATTTACACCGATCGCTTTGCCTCGGGAGAAGCCTATGCAAAAGAATGCAACTTATGGATTGATGCCATACGAAAGGAGTTTCCGAATGTTCGTATAGCGGTAGTGGGGTATTCATCAAAGGAGAGCGATATCCGCAAAGAAAAACAAGGCCTTTCGAGAGCATTGAATTGGAACCGCGAGGTATTGGCCAACATTGTAGGAGCCGATGCCATGACCTTTCATTTATACGGTGGCAACGGACTGAGTTTTTTAAAGAATCCTGGAGACATTTCCGGTGACGAGGACAAAGAGCCTCTCGAGTATCAAGCGATCTTCGATAGAGGCAACGGTGCTGATGTGATTTTAGGATTGCCTTTCAGCAGATGGAAGAATGCGCAGGCCTACGATCTGAAACCTTTGCCCAATGGAATGAATGCTTGGATTACCGAATACAATATGTTTGAGCGGGACGGTGTAGTTGCTGGAACTTGGTTACATGGATTGTATGCACTCACGCAAGCTGTGACAATGTTGCAAAGTTCAAAAGTTGAAATCAGCTGTTTCCACAATCTATCTTCATCTGCCCAGTTTGGAGCGATATTCAACAGTACACAAGGGTTTATCAAATCGGTTAACCAGAAGCCTACAAAAATGCATGGATATTCCGCTTCTGGATATGCACTTTCAACGCTTGGAAGGCTTCTAGACGAGGCTGAGTCGATAGCGATGGTGAGTTTTGAAAATGGAACACCTATCATAGGTGCTAGGGGACAGGAGTATCCCTCTGTTTTTGGAGTTTCTTCAAAAAAAGGATCGGAGGTGCGTATGCTTGTAATCAACCTGTCGAACCAACCTCAGCGTATCAACATTGCTTCCGTCATGAAGTCTGGTGCATCTTGGACACAGTATTTTGCTTCTCCGCAAATGCAAATAGGAACACCATCTGATGTGCAGAGGAAATCTTTGAAAAACGGGAATACTGCGGAGCTGCCTCCTTATTCAACCACACTGATTACTTCTGGCTTGGTGCCGTAGCCTAGTTTGTGCGACACTTTTTCTATGATTGTTTTTAAAAGCGGATGGACTTCGGGAATCTTGTGCGTAGTTTGTTCTTTGATGACTTGACGACCATATTCGAAAACCAGTTCGTTTCGCGGCAAGCCAGCAAAGTCGCAAATCCGTCCAAGCTCATGATCGCTGTTCTTACAAACATCTTCATAGCGAACTCGGAGAATACGGTCGGGATATTTCAGGATTTCCTTTAATCCTTGGTTCATGGAGACAATCCACTCTACAGCTGCTTTGTCGATATCCGACTTCAACCCACGGATAACATCCAAATGGGGAGACAATAATTCATCTTTTGGAACAACTTGCTCCACCATCAGATTCCATTTCATACCATTTACACCCCACCAGTCTTCATTCTTTACGGCATCGCCATGGGTTTGCGACCATTTAAAAGTCGATGAAATTGTATCAGCAGCATTTCTGCTTAAAAAAACAAATTTCGGATTCTCGAAAATGCCGCTTAGGTAATCCGTACGAAATAGCATTTCGGGGTACTTATCGACGATTTTCTTGCATCCGGTAAGTCGGAGCGACCGGGTGTAAACCCCTTTGATGAATCGTGCACAACCATCTACGAGGTCTTTTGCATTCATGACATAACTTCCGCCATTTCGACTGTAACTTCCGATGATGTCGTCTTGTTTGTTAGTCAAATACCATAGAGCCTTGGGCT
>JBKCHO010000021.1:0-3994 GCA_046302815.1 Bacteroidota bacterium
TAATTCCATCAGGAAAGTGTTTGCCATAAAAGTTTTCATGGTAATCCGTTTTGTCCCCTTCCTCAATTATTGGGTTTGGATTCGCATCCACAAGGGTCATATCAATCCTGAAGCTTGAAATTCCAGAATCATTGTTTTTTACTCTATTATTTTCGGTAATAGACTTTCGTTCTATAAACTGATATGACAAACCATTGGATCTCACAAACACTTTCAATCCGTTGCTGAATGTGGAATAAAGAATTTCAGAGGCGATTTTTCCATCAGCAAATCGTAATTGACCTTTATTGGGTGAGAAAAGTGTTCTGTCAGTATTCTTGTCAACAAATCCATTTGCATGAGATATTGAAGAATTGTTTAATAAAACAAGCAGAGTGATGTAGATAAAATTTTTCATCGGATTTCAAATATTTGAAGGCTTATGAGTTTTTTCTTGTGGAAGGCTTTGAAAATTGCTAGCACTCCAAGATTAGGCGTAATTGTGCTTTAGGGTTGCAAACACAATGGCAAACATTTATTTAGTCCCGGCAAGTTATACCGTAGCCACGCACCAATTTAGACACCTGTCAACAATCGAAAACCTTTACAATTATATGAATTATTATCCTATGAACCAATACTTTATTTGCAGTCAGGCATCCTGGCCTTAAAATAATTTCCCAGTCATGTTCGTTTGCAATATTCAATAATTTGGAATTCAGGATATTATACAACTTAAGATTAAGTTTTATCCGATAGAAGTAAGCATAGATGTTTTTGGTATACTCATGTCTGAACAAAAAAAAAGGAATGGTTGGTTGCATTGGAACAATAGAGCCAACCCCCATCCTGTTACAAGCAATCCGCCCGAGGCGGAAACCTGTGACCCCAATTCAAATGAAAAAGCCCGAAATCATTCGGGCTTTGTGAGTGGGAGCAACAGGGTTCGAACCTGTGACCCCCTGCTTGTAAGGCAGGTGCTCTGAACCAGCTGAGCTATGCTCCCAAAAGGGATTGCAAATTTAGCAATAATCCGTCAGCAAACAAAGAAAAAAATAGATTAGCATCCATTGTAAATGAGTGCTTTAGGTGAGCATTTCCAAATCATGATGGATTTTCATCTCCAAAAATGCCATATCTTGTTTGAGGAAATTTCATTCAACAAACCTCGACATAAACAATTCTTTGATGCCATTTTAAACATCGGCACACTTGCCAATGTCCTAGTCGATAGAAGCTAAAACTCACAAACAACCTTTTATAGTGGTACTAAAACCCCATTTTGGGGGAGCATTTTTTATAGAAATCGCTAAATACATTGCAAAACAATCTGTCCATAAAAAAATGAATGAGTTGAAAATGCAAATTAAAGCCCCAAGTTCAAAATGGATGTTCAGCCTTTTTGGTTGCCTTTCACTTGTTTTGATATTACAATCAAATTCCGCTGTTTCCCAATCGTTATACTTCCCACCCAATGGAGTCAACCAATGGGATACCCTATCGCCATTCACCCTCGGATGGTGTCAAGATGGTATAGATTCATTGAACCAATTTTTGGATTCCAACAATACGAAAGCGTTTATCTTATTGAAAGATGGTAAAATTGTTTTGGAATCCTATTTCGGAGGTTTTGCACAAAACGACCCTTGGTATTGGGCCTCTGCAGGCAAAACCATCACTGCTTTCATGACAGGCATTGCACAACAGGAGGGTTATCTGGATATCCACGATACTACCTCACAATATTTGGGTTCTGGGTGGACATCCTGCACCCAACAACAAGAGGAAAAGATTACGATCCGGAACCAGTTGACCATGACCTCCGGTTTGGATGACGGAGTGGCCGATCCTTATTGCACTATTGATACCTGTTTGACTTACGAGTCAGATGCAGGAACCCGCTGGGCATATCATAATGCACCTTATACGCTATTGGATGGCGTAATCAACAATGCGACCGGTGTAACGCTTAACAGCTACACGAATCAGAAGCTGTTGAATCCAACGGGCATGAATGGTTTATTCTTGCCCAATGGCTTCAACAATGTTTTTTACAGCACTGCAAGATCCATGGCGCGATTTGGATTGCTTATCCTCAATAGAGGTATTTGGAACGGCGACACTTTGATGTCCGACACCACCTATTTCAATGAAATGACAAACACTTCGCAGTCCTTGAATAAAAGTTATGGGTATCTGTGGTGGTTGAATGGAAAGCCCTCTTTCATGTTACCAACGCTGCAGTTCGTATTCAATGGGCCCTTGAATCCTGCGGCACCAAACGATATGTTTGCCGCACTGGGAAGAAACGGACAAATGTTGAATGTGGTTCCCTCCCAGGGTTTGGTTTGGCTTCGAATGGGCGACACTCCTGCCGCAGGTGATGTTTCGGTGTTGTTGAACAATCAGATTTGGGAAAGAATCAATCTATTGCCCTGTTCCACTACAGGTATCGCCGTAAACGAAACTATTTTTTCAAATGCAAGCTGCCACTTTGACAAATTCAATAATACGATCCACATCCAAAGCCCTTCTGCAATCAAGCAGTTGCTCATTTCCGATGCAACGGGTAGAGTCTTAACAATTGCTAAACCCAACGAAAGCACTTTTTCAATAACCTTGCCATCGATAAACCAAGGACTTGTCATCGTTAATATTGTTGATGAAAAAGGTGTGGTTTCTGTTTTCAAGGAAGTTGTTTTTGATTAGATCATAATTGCGTATCAATCATTAACTTTGAAGCATAGCTTACGCCATGCATAAATCGTTTTTGGTATTCTTCTTTGCGATCTCATGTACTTTCGGTTTTGGTCAGCGCATAGAAACATCCGCCCCGATTGACGAGGATTTCTCTTTGGGTTTCACCAAAATACTAGGAGCTGCTGGAACAGGTTATTTTGTACAATCGGGAAACCTCGATTATGAAATCACCTCCGAAAAAACCGGATTCAGATCACCCAAATACAAAATAGGCTTTTTCAATAAAGCGCTTGGGTTGGTGTGGGAGAAGCCTTTGGAACCAACCTTCAATGAGTCCGAGTTACTTGATGTGTTCCTTGTGGGAGACAACTTGGCGGCACTTTCCTTTATTTGGAGCCAAAGCAATAAATCTGTTGACCTATTTGTAGATATATGGGATACCACGGGTAGAATTACAAACAAGAAACAGTTAGGTTCATTTAAAGGGCTTAATAGCGAGCCCTTTGATATAAAATCATGCCATAGTTTACACAAAGATTTTTTTGCTTTTTCCGCCACATCGAAAAGCGACGATGACCGGACCATGGCGCTATTGGTCTGCTTCGATTATCAATGGTCCCAAACTAACCAACTTACATTCATCATCAACCAGCCATACAAATCTTTCAACTTACACAGTATGGCCGTTTCTGACTCGGGCAAAGCTGTCTTGTTGGGTGTTCGAAGTGATAAAGCTCGAGCATTATCATCTAAAAGGGAGACGAATTGGTTTGCATATCTTCCTTATCAAGGGAAAATAAATGAATATCCCATTGGTAGGGGTCTTGAAATCTCCACCGTCCGACTGACCATCGATGAGTTCCAACACGAAGCCATTTGCGCCGGATTCTATGCAGACCAAGGGTCCTATATTGGTGCAGGTATACTAAACCTCAGGTTGAGTCTTTCTGATTCAATTTTATCGGAGCCATTATCGCAAAACACGGTCGTTGATAGCCAAGAAAATCTTAGACTCAAAGGCGCAAGAAATAAAAATGATGCAGGAGGTTTATCGGGATATCCCCTTAAAAAGTTGATTCCAAGGGGAGATGGAGGCATTGTTCTAGTGGCCGAATCCTCATACATTGCGGAATACTCTTACTTCGATTCATTCAGCCAAACTTTTACCAGGAGGCTAGAGTATAATTACGGTGATATTGTTCTATTCTCCTTGAATCGAAGTGGTCAAATAGAATGGAGTTCCTCCATTTCCAAAAACCAAACATCCATGGATGATGGTGGTGTATTTTCCTCTTATTGCATGATGACCGAGGGC
>JBKCHO010000022.1:0-14508 GCA_046302815.1 Bacteroidota bacterium
GTTTTTAGAAAATTATTTTCGCCATGGGGCGGGGAACGTAGTTCCCAAAAATTAATTAACTGCAATTGCTACTACTTAAGCGTTTAATTTGAATCGAAAATTTGCAACCTCCCTTTTCAAAATTATTTTCGCCTCGGGGCGGCCCTTCGACACTTCGTCCGATAGCTATCGGATAAGCTCAGGGCAAGTGAGCGTAGCTCCCCCGAACTTTCTTAATACCATAAAAAGCCAGGTCAACTTAATCGTTTAATTTCGATTAAAAATTTCACCTCAATTTTTTCTAAATTATTTTCGCCTTGGGGCGGCCCTTCGACACTTCGTCCGATAGCTGTCGGACAAGCTCAGGGCAGCACTTTCCACCCTTCGATAAACTCAGGGCAGCGCTTGTCACATGTCACTTGTCACTTACTCCCCCCTAATCCCTGAGACACCGAACAGAGAAGCCGACCTGCTTATTGCGGTTGCCACGGTACACATCCGCATCAAAGTAATGGAGGCTCCGGACCCAGGCGTTGGCGGTATCGTACTCTGAAGCACTCCACCACCAGCCGCGGTTGCCAATAGTGCCGTAACCGCGGTAACCGCCTGGCAAACCTGTGAACCCACTGCTGTTGGTGGCCCCTTGGTTGGGAGTCTCCCACAGCCCGGTGCCCGATTGTAAATCACCCACCTCCTTCATAAAGCCACCAGCAATTTGGCTTTGTATTGAGCTATTTGTATTAATTGTATCCGCCTGCGGGTCGAGCTGTTTCACCAATACATTCCATTCGCTGTCCGTTGGCACATGCCAGCCCGTAGGGCATACACCCCTGGTATCGGCCACTGCATACCAGTTGTACAACTTGCCATAAATGTTGTTGTACTGGCTGCTGTCGTTGTAGTACGCCCAGGCTCCTGTGGTCAAGTTGGACCAATCACCTGTTGGGTTGGGTATCACATCGCCATTTTTGTATTTGGTGGTTTTCAGGTTCTCTTGCATCCACTCCTGCGTGCCTATCTGCACCGTGTTGTAGATGTTGCCATCGATGTCCGTTACTGTGCCTGTTCCACCACCGCCTCCTCCATTGCAAACTGTTACATTATTCATGATACCATTCGCGGGTATTTGCACAGGCGTGCCTGCTGTAAAAGGGTTGGTCGCATACGGATACAGCATGATGCCACTACCGCAGGTCGAAAATGAGAACTGGCCTGCCGCATTTGCAAAATGCACTTGGCCGTTTGCTACTACATACCCATTTGTTACCGGATTGCCATTGCACACCAGCGTGCCCGTTACTTGCGTAGCTCCTGGTACGGTTACCGCAATGGGATTGAGCGTGGTGTTGGTGCTATAGGGTCCAACACTCTGCGTAAGAACCGTAATGTTGTTACCACCGCATGATACTTGTACGGTCATGGTGAAGCTTTGGCCTGCAGGCACCCAGCCGCTGAATTGACCTTGCGCATTGGTGTAGTCCGATGCCGTGCCGCTCGTTTGGCTGTTGAGGGTTACTGTGGCGCCCGGTATCGGTTGGCCATTGGTGTTGGTAATGGTACCTTGTAGCGTTATCCAGTCGCCAGGAATGTCGCAGTTCCAGAACGAAAAATGGCTCACCTGTGCCACATACTCGCTACCTTGTTTGGTGGCTGTGCCCTCTTGTTTCCAATATCCGTTTTGCTCGTCAAACGACCATAGGTCGATGGTATTTGGTGCCGTGGCCTGTTGTTGCGCAGCAATGGGGAAGCGAACGGTGGCTGTTTGTCCTGCCGCTAACTGGAGGGGCTGCCCAGCGTTGTCGGTAAGCTCCGCCGCCACCATGCCGTAGGATTGCAATCCGCGACTCTGGTTGTTTTGTTGTACACCTATCAAATTGCCGGGCATTTCCTCAGAGAAGTTGTCGCTCTGGGTATCGATGTGCCTAATGGCTACCCGCACCGTGCCATTGTAGGGCGCGTTGTTTTTGACGATGCCGTTGGCGGGCAGGGTTATCTCTACCGCTGAGTTTGCATCGTTTATGGTGGCGCCACTCGAGGAGCTTACAGAGCCATCGGGCGTATTGGAGAGCAATCGTATGTTCACCCGGTTGCCACCGCTCAACGGCACGAAGCTGCGCGAGCCGGGGAAGTAGCCTTGCTTGGCTACTTTCACATAACCTAAATTTTGGTAGGCGTTGAAGTCGTTGATACGGAAAACCCCTTGCGCATCGGTAGTGGCGGTGCTACCACCTGCGTTCACCGTTGCGCCTGCTACTGCTGCTCCGTTTTCATCGGTTACCGTTCCGTATACCGAAGCGCTCACCCCTTGTCCCCACAAATCGCTGCTGGGTGGAGGGTTGGGCGATGGTTCTTCTGTTTCGTCTTTCTTACAAGCGACAATCACAACCACCATCATGAGTGCAAGGGCCAGGAGTTTTCTAAACATGGTTTTGTTTTTTTATGGTTCAAAATGTTGAAGCCGTGAAAAAGCGGCTTTGTAGTACAATGATAGGAAATTTTCGAAAATGCAGAAGTAGTGGCGCGAGGCCCTTCGACCCTTCGACCCTTCGACCCTTCGACAAGCTCAGGGTAAACAAGCTCAGGGCAAGCAGGCTCAGGGTAAACAAGCTCAGGGTAAACAGGCTCAGGGCGACGCGGTGGCGGTAACGATAATTGTCACATGTCACCCTTCGACAGGCTCAGGGCGGCGCTTGTCACCCTTCGACCCTTCGATGAACTCAGGGCAAGCAAGCTCAGGGCGACGCTTATCACTTGCCACTCACACCAGCGTAATATCGAACTGCACCAAATCAACAAACTCCTGCACGCGATTTTCGAGTTCGTCGTTGGTAATTTCCAAAAGGCGCTCTGTTCCGAATTTTTCGACACAGAATGACGCCATGGCAGAGCCAAAGATGATGGCTCGCTTCATGTTGTCGAATGAGATGTCGCGTGTACGAGCCAGATGGCCTATAAAGCCGCCAGCGAAGGTGTCGCCGGCTCCGGTTGGGTCGAATACATCCTCCAGCGGAAGCGCAGGAGCGAAGAAAACCTGCTCATTGTTGAAGAGCAATGCGCCATGCTCACCTTTTTTGATGATAAGGTATTTGGGACCCATGCCCAAGATTTTTTGAGCGGCCTTCACCAATGAATACTCTCCCGACAATTGACGCGCCTCGGCATCGTTGATGGTGAGCACATCCGTTCGGGCAATCATTTTCAACAAATCCTCCATGGCCGTCTCCATCCAAAAATTCATGGTATCCATAACTACCAACTTCGGCCTTTCCTGTAAACGATCGAGCACCTTCATTTGCAACGAGGGCATCAAATTGCCCAACATAAGGAATTCACAATCTTGGTACGAATCGGGAATAATGGGGTCGAAGGATAAGATAACATTCAGTTCCGTAGCGAGGGTGTCGCGCGTATTCATGTCGTTGTGATAGCGCCCCGACCAGAAAAAAGACTTCTGACCAGCCAAAACCTGAAGTCCCTCCGTTCTGATACCACGGTCGTTGAAGCCTTGAATGGTTTCTTTAGGGAAATCATCGCCCACAACGGATACCAGGTTAATGTTATCGGTAAAAAAAGAGGCCGAGAGACCCGCATAGGTAGCCGCACCACCTATGATTTTATCGGTTTTTCCAAATGGTGTTTCAATGGCATCAAAGGCAACGGTTCCAACTACAAGAAGGCTCATGGGTTATATTGTTTGGGATTCAAAGATAGGCTTTAGGCGAATAATGCTGCTTGTGTTTTTTCGAAAACAGAAAGCTGGATTTTTTAAAAGCGATTGTTGACATCCGTCATCTCGTTATTCAATTAGCGAAAGTTCCTTTGTACAAAAACATCCCCCATGAAAAATCACACCTCCTCCGACCCCGTTGTGCCACAAGGCATCAATGATTACATCAAAGACTGTTTCAACGATGATTTTTTAACCGATATTAAACCGGTAATCGATGCCAAAGGCCAAACATCCTGGCTCGTGGATGTTACACACAATAGCCTGGTTTACCATCTTCGCTTCAACCAGATGGGTGCATTGGTAGATAGCCAAACGGAGGCCATTTCATTTCCTGGAGACGAGATCGAGCTTGGGGAGGGCGACTAGTTGGATAATAGGCCCGTCTGCCAACAGGACTTTGAAGCTTTTATATATTACTGATTTTCAATGAATAAAGGGGTTGTGCAAGCGGTTTTACAAGCCCTTTTGGATTGTCTTTAAAATATTTACATTTGTCTCCTGAACCAAAATTTATCCATCTCATTATGAAGGTCATTTACAATTCCACGCTGAAGACGGTCCTGTTCTTTGTTTTGATTGCTACGGCACTTACTAGCTGCAAAAAAGATGAGGAAACCGAAGTTCCTGTAATCACAGTTTCAGGTCCAAATCCGATGTATTTGGATAGCCTCGATCAGCCGTTTTATGAGCCCGGTGTTAGCACTAGTAGCGGCACCATTGTTACCGATCTAAGCGCTGTTAACTTCAAAAAGCGTGGCGAGTACACGGTTTATTATTCAGCTGTTGATGGTCCTAATGTGGTTGGATATGCTACTCGCCAATTAATCATGAAAAATCCTTCTGAATCGTTGGTAGGAGCATACAATGTTGAAGTCCGTGATGCAAACGGCGACATAATCGACTATTATGTTGATAATATCTCTACGGACGATTATGTTAATGGCAAGTTCTATTTCAGTAATTTTTCTGGAGATTGCCTCGACAATTTTGTTGTTACAGCCAAGTATTTTTGGCTTGAAGATTCCTTGGATTTGTATACTGGACAGGATTTTCAAAACAACACATTGCAAAAATTTGCTGTAAATGTTAATGGAAGCAATATTTCTTTTGAAATGGAAATCACCAATTCATCAGGAAATACCAACACATATACTTATGTAAGTCGTGACCCCAATGCACCATCTGCAACTTTAATGGCAACACATTTGGCTATGGATGGACCTCCCGTTGATATCCATGTAGACAATGAGAAAGCCGTTAGCGCATTAGATACAGCGGTTTCTACATCTTACCTAACATTGGATGCAGGCAATCACAACTTCAAAATAAAAGTAGAGGGTTCTTGTACCACGGTGCCTGGTCTTGAAGGAAATGTATCCTTATCATCCGGCCAAAATTATTCAGCCTTTGCGGTTGGATCTGGATCTGTAGGCTACAACCTGCTACTTCTTAATGATGATCTTTCGAATCCTGCCTCTGGTAACGCGAGAGTACGATTCCTGCACGCTGTTCCCGGAGCGCCCAATGTTACCATTTCAACAGGTGGGTCTGCTGTTTTTACAGATGTGGAGTATAAAGAAGACAACACGATAGAGGTGCCTTCTGGATCTTATGTATTTGATGTAACAGAGGCTTCATCTGGAACTCCTCTCCTTTCCACAGGTTCGGTTAACTTTGATCCCGGTAAAGTATACACCGTTATTGCTTACCCAAGTGGCGGTGGTATCGGTGTTAAATTGATCACCAACAAATAAAATCATCTTCATACAAAAAAACCGGCTGCCACTCAGCCGGTTTTTTTTGTTTAAAAAGATTCATATCGTCCAAATTTTCAAAGATGCTTTGTAGCCCAAATACCTAATCCATATATCATGAAACCGATCCCAAAAATTCTGTTATTGATGGCGCTCGTATTGCCAAAATCGCTTGTCGCACAAATCTCACTAGAGCAATCGTATGGAGTTTGTGAAGAAATTCCCGTACACATCACAACTCTCGAAAACTCCGGTGACAAGTATGTGGTTTACGATGATACAGGTTTTACATTGAACCTTTACAACTTAGACCATACCTTATTCAAAACAATACCCATAGATACGCTTGCGATTGGCTTTTACCCATCATACTACCCACAAGGAGAAGGCGTGTTTGCGTCTTATGTGAAGGAAAATCTATTCGATTTGGATGGTCAGGTGGAGTTTGTTTGGCAGTTTTCAGGATTTGATCCCGTTCTATTCCAGCTCAAAGTTATTTCAGCTATTATTGACGAGTCTGGACAGCCTTTGGCGGTATTTGATAGCTGTTATATTATAAGTGATTTTTCAGAATTCTATCAGCCCATTCGTAACACCGCCTCGGGCACAAAATTGTTCGTTGAAAACAGTGTTACTTCTGAATACAAGGTCTACAGCCTGCCCGGTACCTTAACATGCGATCCATGCGGAAGCGTAAGTGGTTTACAGAACCCTACGGCAAATAGCGAACGGGCTTCATCCAAGGTGTTTCCCAATCCCTCCAAAAACACTGCAACCATAGAATATAAATTGCCTCTCGGTATAGGCTCAGGATTGATTCGTATTTACAACCAAGAGGGCAAAGACATAAAAAGCTATCGAATCGGCGAAGCATTTAATAACATATCCATATCTGTGGAAGACCTGCCCTCTGGCCAATACTTTTACAGAGTGGAGACCAATGATGGAACCAACATCAGCACAGGAAAACTGATTGTAAATTGATTGCCTTAACCCATAAGGATATCAGGAATCAAACTGCATCATTTAAATTGTTTCCAAAACATAGCCTTGTTTGTATTTTAAAATCTCAAGGTTCGCGTAATTTGAAGCTCGCTTTCCGAAAAGAACAGAATCTCTATTGAGTTACAAATCGGCAAAGTGTTTATGTTATTATTTTGCCACCATATTAGTGATGCCCAAAAAGGGCGATTACTTGTGTTTTTTACAATTTAATTTGGGTGGCCATCAGCCAAAAACCAACAGATAATAAAATTTAATTTTTATACCTCTGCATTTTTCCGTATTATAGCTATCTCTATGCAAAAAACATTTGTCCTACATATGAAAAATTATCAACTTGCCTTAGTGTTGATTTTATTCTACCTAAGCTTACCCTTTGCCAATGCACAAACTCCTTCCTCCATGGAAACCCCGAAATGGGTTACCATGATGGAAGACCCGAATGTAAATTTTTACGAAGCCGTTAAAGAATATGAAAGCTTCTGGTCGACTCGTGAAAAACCAAAAAAAGAAGCCGAAATTTTTGATGCCTTAAACGGAAAGGGCCGCGAATCGGGCAAGTCGTTGGAGGAAATGGAAGCCGATCGCTTAGCTAAACTCGGACCTAAAATGGAAGGAAGGGCATTGGAGGAAATGGAATACCTCAAATACCAAAGCAAACGGTTCGATAAGTGGGTGCTGGAGGTGAAACCTTGGGTGCAAGCCGATGGACACATCCTCACCTATGAAGAGCGTCAGGCCATTTGGAACAAGCAACAAGAAGAAATTCGTCAACAGGAAAACAAGAAATGATAGACATGAAGCATATACGCCCACTACTCCACCTGTTTTTCCTTACGGCATCGATGGCATGCTTGTCTAGCCTTGCCCTTTCCCAATCGGCATCATGGACTGCCTATAAGCCTGACTTCTTCCCGACAAACGCATCCGGACAAATACATGGAATCAGTCGCGTTTCACAATTGAAATTTCATCCCTCGAACTCACAAAAAATGTATGCGGTGAGTGCGCGAGGCGGCTTGTTCATCTCCACCAATGGAGGAAACAATTGGACCATTGCTCCAGGTTGCGACAACATGACTCTTGGAACAAGGTTTGCATCCATTTGTATCGACCACACAAACGACCAAATCCTCTACCTTGGTGGTGGCGACCACAACTACTACTCTTCAGGTTCTGGTGTTTTCAAGTCCACCAACGGTGGCTCCACTTTTACCTCCATCGGACTAGGAGGCAAGATCATCGTTGAATTGATCATGGATCCATCCAACAACCAAGTACTCGTTGCCGCAACCAACACCGGCATTTACAAAACCACCGACGGTGGATCGACCTGGACACTCAAAACCGGATCCATCCAATTCGACGACCTCAAACAAAAGACCGGTACAGGATCCCGTGTATTGTTTGCAACCACACGAGGTGCCGAAATTTATCGCTCGCTTGATTTTGGCGACACCTGGAGTCAGATCACATCAGGTGTTTATATCCCTACCGGCTACACCTCTGGTGGAGGAACCCGCGTTGCAGTTACTCCTGCCGATTCAAATGTGGTTTATTTCTACATGAACGCCAAGGGAGGAACCCTGTTCAAATCAACCGATGGAGGAAGCAACTTCGTAAATGTAAAAGACACCTTGTCGCCTTATCTAACGGGTTACACAAACAGCTCTGCTGATCCCGGGCAAGGTGATTACAATACAGGTATCGGTGTTGATGGCGTAAATCCGAACATCGTATACTTTGTTGCCCATGTAGTGTGGAAAAGCTTGGATGGTGGCGTTACTTGGACGCAATTGACCAACTGGTACCAGAAGGTACACACAGACATGCACCAATCCATCAATAGCCCATACAACAACAACCAACTTTGGAATGTGAATGATGGTGGTGTTTGGCTTAGCACCGATGGAGGAAACAACTGGGTGCAGAAAAGTGATGGTATTTATGGATATGAAATCTATCATGGTGGATGCAGTCCGACGCGTCGCGACATGGTCAGCATTGGTACGCAAGACAACGGCGAGCTCTATGCAACCAATTCAGGATGGTTTACCAACCGCGGAGGCGATTGGCAATCGAATTGTGTGTTCGACTACCGTGCTAACAGCTCCATGGTGTATTACTACTTACCCGATTGGGGAACCGTACAAGTTCCCAAAAGGCGGTTGGTCACAGGAAGTTCGGCCACCTATGGTTTGCCAGCGAGCGTGACCGATTTCTCGGATATCACCTACCATCGCAGCAACTCCGATCTGGCATTTGTTGGCGATACCGTTGTTTGGCGCACCACCAGTCTTACCGCTACCACTCCCACATGGACATCCATCTTCAATACCAATGTGAAGATCATGGGCATGCATGCCCACTTTGCGGATGCCAACCGCTTGTATGTAGTTACCAACGATGGTAAAATCCACATCAGTACAAATGCCCTCAGCACCACTCCCACATTCACCACTGTGATACTGCCCTCGGCCACCAACTCCAAGGGAAGAATCACCAGTATCAAATCGAACCTCGATGTAGTGTATCTAACCGCCAACTCGAATGTGTATCGTTCAAGTGACAATGGACTCACATGGACATCGATCAAATACAATTTGCCCAATTATAACCATGCTGAAATTCTTGGGGACGAATATTTTTCAAGCAACGAACTGGTGTTTATTGCAACAGGTGGATCGGTTTATTATAAAACTGCAACCGCAACCAACTGGACCTCCTACTCAACCGGCTTACCGTCTCGAACCTCGATTGTAAACATGTCCATCTACAACGACAGCACAGCCAACACATTGTTGCGAGTATTCACTTACGGACGCGGCGTGTGGGAAACCCCCATAAGCTCGCTAAGAAGCTTGGCTGCTAATTTCGCTGCCGATAACACCACACCATGTTCCGGTGCCAGTATTACATTCAGCAATCTTTCCACAGGCACATATACTTCAAGTGCTTGGTCGTTCCCAGGCGGGAATCCATCGTCCTCAACTGCTTCTAATCCTGTTGTAACCTATGCCACTCCCGGTCTCTACACCGTTTCATTAACCGTTACCGGACCTACAGGATCATCTACCGAAACCAAAACCAACTACATCAACGCCGCAGGGTTGGCATTGCCGGTATCACAAAACTTCGAGTCGGCGGTATTTCCACCAACCAATTGGACCAACAACGATGCAACCAGCAACGCAGGCTCGTGGGCTCTGTACACAGGTGTAGGAGGATTTGGTAACAGCAATTACTCTATGTATTTCGACAACTATTCTGTTGATGCCAATGGCGCTTACGATGAATTCCGTTCCATCAACATCGATATGAGTGGAGTAACAGGAGGAGCTCTGACTTTTGATTTAGCCTATCAACCCTATTCGTTGACAAGCTACATAGATTCCATGCAAGTGCTTGTTTCTACAAACTGTGGCGCCACATTCTCATCCGTATATTTGAAATCAGGCGCAGCACTCGCCACGGTTACAGGTACCAACACCAGCGAATTTGTTCCTTCTGCAACGCAATGGCGCACCGAAAGCATCAACATGAATGCTTTCGCAGGACAAAATGTGATGGTAGCCTTCCGTAACATCGGTCATTACGGCAATAACATTTACATAGACAATATCCAACTTCTCGGCAACGCTCCTTGCAATTTATCTATGACTTCGATAGAAACGCAAACCAGTTGCGCTGGAGGTAACAACGGTACATTGTTGGTCAATGCCTCAGGTGGAAACGGAACGATAACATATACTTTGTCTCCAGGTGCTGCTTCCAACACTTCAGGATTTTTTGATGGCTTGACCGCAGGCACCTACACTGTGACCGCTACAGATGCCAACGGCTGTACTGTAAGCATACAATCGACTATTACATCTCCCTCACCACTTGGGGCATCTGCCAGCTATTCCCCTGTGGTATGCTTTGGCGGTACCACAGTCTTAACTGTTGCTGCCTCGGGCGGTACTCCACCATATAGCGGAACGGGCAATTATAATGTTTCTGCCGGAAGCTATAGTTACACCGTTACAGATGCGAACGGCTGTACGGCCGTAATCTCAGGAATCGTGACACAACCTGCGCAAATCATTCCAACCATTACTGCATCTGGACCTACTTCATTTTGTCAGGGTGGACAAGTAACCTTGTCTACCGGAAATTACTCAAGCTACTTATGGAATACAGGTTCTACGGGAGCATCTATCAGTGTGAATGCTTCTGGAAACTATATCGTGACTGTTACCGATGCACAAGGTTGTAGTGGTACTTCTGCAACCACTATCGTTACAGTAAGTCCCTCTGTGGCCGCCTCGGTAAGCATTTCCTCTAATGCACCAGCTACAATCCTATCCAATACAAATATCACTTTTACTGCAACGACAACCAATGGCGGTAACCTACCGGTTTATCAATGGAAAAAGAATGGTGTGAATGTGGGAACGAACAGCAGCACCTATTCGAACAGCGCCTGGGTAAATGGTGATGCTGTTAGCTGCGTACTTACTAGCAATGCCAATTGCGTAGTAGGTAGTCCAGCTACTTCCAACACCATAACCATCCCTGTTACACAGGTTGCCCCGAAATACGCCATCAGTGATATTACACAAAACAAAGTGTTTTATTACGATGCCGCCTTCAGCTTCATTCAAAGTAACACCTTATCAACAGCTACACTGAATGGCGTAACCAACGCATCCGACCTAAGCATACAAACCAACTTTGGTTATGTGTTGGATCAAACCAATAAGCGCCTTTATCGAAGAAATGCGCCAAGCGGCGTTGCCACGCCATCAGCTGTTTTACGCACCAATACGGGACAAGCCTTGGGAACGCCCACGGGAATTGCCATCAGCTCCGATACCCTTTGGGTGCTCGATAAAAAGGGCAAAGCCGTGTATCGCTATTCCATGTCATCTGCCTTTGCAACCACCGGCAACTTGAATGCGTTGGCCAAAATCACATTGGCATCGACATTGTCGAATGGAGAAAGCTTGTTCGCCTATGGCGCAAATCTTTATATTTTGAATAACGGCACAACCAAGGTCTTGCACCGATACCCAAAAGCAGGTGGCACCGCAACGCTTTCTAGGCCCATGGTAAACACCACTGGAACGGCATTGAGCTTAGTTACGGGAGTGGTATTAGATGGATTGGATGTGTTTGTAACCGATAATGGAATTGATCGGGCACTCAAATATTCGCTTACAAGTTTATATACTGGAAGTGGGAACCTGAATGCGTCAGCGGTATTCACTTTGCAGTCGACCAACCTCAACAGCACCGGCATATCCTTATGCAGTGGAACCAACTTGCTTCGCGAAACAGATGCACCAGCGGCTCCCTCAAAAGTCGAATCGTTGGAATTGAAGATTTATCCGAACCCTAGCGAGGGAGAAGTGCACTTGGTCATTTCAGGCGATCTATCCGAATCCAGTCTAATACGGGTAGTTGATATCTCCGGCAAGGCAGTATACTCGCAAAGCCTATCCGCAGATGATTTGAAAAAGCGTGAAATCGTATTCGACCTTTCTGCATACGGTAAGGGTGAATATATTGCTACGGTGTACACCCTAAAGCAGAAGAAGAGTCTAGTGTTTATAGTACAATAGGCTCCACCCATGCTCATAATAAAAGAAGAGGAACGCAGTTTTGGCGGATAGTTGTTAATTATCGCGGATCTATTTCACGCAAAGCACACCAAGAAATACGCTGAGAACCCGAAGGGGCTTCCCTAATACAACTCAATTCACAAAAATCTGAAATAGTCAGACCAATTCCAGTCATCCGTGTTCTAAAAAAAGTAACGCTGATTCGGCTTATAGCAGCGGATAATTGCGGATTTAATTAACCACAAACTTTTCCTTAATATTAAACCCTTTTGAATTGATCTCAATAAAATAAACACCTGGCGTAAGATTAGCCACATCAATAGGTTCACTGAAAAGTGAATTCAATTTAATTGATTGGATACGGTTGCCGATGCTGTTGTAAATGTTGATGCCAACAGTCTCACGCGCGCTGCTGGGAAATTTAAGGTAGAGATTTCCCTTGACAGGGTTCGGATAAATATGCAACATTTGATCCGTGATTTCAGGACTACCTGTAGTGAGCGTTGTCTTAATCAAAGTTCCATTAAACCCCACGGCATACCCTGCGTTTCCAGATGTAAAGTTCACAAATAAAAGTGTGGTGCTATTTACACCCGGTTGTTGACTCCAACTTTGTCCGCCATTAACCGTTCGCAAAATAAATCCGTTATCGCCTACGATACAACCATTGAGATCGTCGATAAAGGTCACCGAAAATAAAGTATTGGCCGTACCGCTTGGAATAGAAATCCATGTTTGTCCGCCATCGGTGGTGCGTTTGATGGTACCGCCTCCACCCACAGCTACACCAGTAGTGGTAGTAATAAAATAAACCGAACGCAACAGCTGGGTGGTGCCGCTGGTTTGCGGAATCCAATTGGTTCCTCCATTCAATGTGCGCAGGATGAAACCTTGGTTGCCGACCGCCCAGCCTGTATCGGGTGCGGGGAAATGTACTCCGGATAACTGCTTGTACTGGCCATTGGTTTGTTGTACCCAGGTTTGTCCGCCATCAATGGTTTTCCTGATCATTTCGATACTCAGTGAGCCTGAGCCACCCACTGCGTAGCCCGTATTCACATCAGTGAAATAAACCGAATTGAATTGCAGTGATGTTCCCGTCGATAGGGTATCCCAGGTTTGTCCGCCATTGGTGGTTTTTACGGCTTTGCCGTTCCAACCCACGGCGTATCCCGTGTCGGAAGCCGGAAAGTGTACTTCGAACAAATCATCCGCTACTCCACTCACCTGTGCAATCCAGCTTTGTCCACCATTGGTGGTTTTTCGAATCAAGCCTCCATTTCCCGTTACATATCCTGTCAATGAATCCGTAAAATACACCGATTGCAGCATGGTGGATGTTCCGGATGGAAGTTGTGACCATTGCGCGGATACGGGTAAAATGCTACACAAAATAGCAATGGAAGTCAGAAAGTGTTTCATTGGATGGAATACAGGGTTGATTGGAGTGGGATGCAAATGTAAGTCATAGTACTGATAAACCTAAAAAGGCTCACACTTACCTACTGCCTTTGCATTTTTTACCGAAACCAAACTTTCCTGTAACATCAATCGAAGCACCCTCTTACCTGCTGAAGATTTAAAATATTTTTCTCTACGCAATGAGTCCTTTTTAGAAAAGTAATACTCGCACAATAATGGCACAAATGTTCTACGTGGTGCCATGCTCTTCGTTTTACCTTGCGCATGTTCTTGCATACGACGTTCGAAATTGGCCGTGTAGCCAATGTAAAACATGTCATCCTTCAAACTGTACAGGATGTAAACACAAAACTTTGGGTGTTCCATTGAAAAGTGGATTTGATAAATGAAAAACGTTTTTGAAAAATGTAGAAACTATTAAAAAGCGGATTTAATAATGTAAAACTTGATCGAAAAACACCAATTAAATCTACAAAAAAGCCAGAAGCTCGTTAGAACTTCTGGCTCAGGTTAATTACCGCCCCGAAGTAGAAAATCTCGCTACGCTCGATTTACACTTCGAGACGGTGCAGCGTGGCGAAGCCTCTGCTGCACCGCTCCCCCTCTTGGGCTCGCCCCGAAGCATCGGGGCAAGGACCCAAAACTATTGAGCAACCCTATCATACAACCATGTCGAATCGCTAACCATCAGTTTCTCTATGAACTTGCGGGATTTCATTTTTTTGATGACCGACTCTATGCTTCTGGCTTGGTGTCGTGTCGCGCAAGGAAGACACCACCGGTAACGCCAATCCGTTGCATTGGCCGTGTGTGCTTTTGAAAATACATGCAGGTTGTGAAGTATCAACCAATCAGCCAAATCTTGCGTTTCGCCAACATAATACCGATCAAGTGTGTTCGAATAAAGTATGTAAACCCAAAACATTCGAAAAAACATAAAAAAAGGGCGGTGATTGCACCGCCCTAAAGCTCCCCCTCTTGGGCTCGAACCAAGGACCCCATGATTAACAGTCAT
>JBKCHO010000023.1:0-47258 GCA_046302815.1 Bacteroidota bacterium
GGTGGTGATATCTCGCGTAAGCGAAAGCTTCTGGAAAAGCAGAAGGAAGGAAAGAAAAGGATGAGACAGGTTGGAAATGTCGAGATTCCTCAACAAGCTTTTTTGGCGGTACTTAAACTCGACTAATTCTTTTCGGATTTAAGCCTCTGACAACTGGAATTCGTAGAATTCCATGATAGGATTTGCCAAAAGTTTCTTGCAGGCCTCATCCACTTTTGCGTGAGCATCCTCTTTATTTTCAGCATCAATTTCCAATGTGATGTGTTTGCCAATTCGAACATTTTCGATTTGAGGCAATCCAAGGTTTTTCATGGAAGCCGTTACGGCCTTGCCCTGTGGATCAAGTAAGGCTTTCAAGGGCATGATGGTGATGCTAGCTGCGTATTTCATTTTGAATAGGGTTTTCTTTAGGTTGATTGGAGGGTTTGCCTGAGATCAGGGATATGAAAACATAAAGCAGAATGCATGCAGGTATTCCTGTGAACCCCAATAGCACAAAACAGGCCGCTGATGAAAAAATCAATAGGTATTGCCATTGGTTTGCGCTCCAGGAAAAGGATTTGAATTTTAAAGCAATCATTCGCAAGTCGCAATTCAACAACCATGCAATTACCATACTCAATCCACATACAAACCAAGGGTTGAGGATGACGGGGGTGAGGCTGAATCGATCGTGTTCAACTGTTAGGCATAATCCTATCATTAAGATTGTAATTGCAGGGGTAGGTACACCAATGAAAGAATCCGTTTGGCGAGTATCCAAATTGAATCTAGCCAGTCTGATGGCCGATGCCAAGGTGATTATCAACGGGAAGTGACCGATTACCAAGGTCTGCAAATCCGGTGCATTCAGGGAGAATGGTGGGCTTGAGAGACACAGCTTGCTTCCCAGCAAACCGGGTACAAGTCCGAACGATACCATGTCGGCTAAGGAATCCAATTCCTTTCCTAGAGCCGAGCCCGCCGAAAGGAGTCGAGCGGTGAAGCCATCCAAAAAATCAAACATCAAACAAGCCAAAACCATGGATGCTGCAGCGTCGATGTTATCGCTGAAAATGAATATGATAGAAAAACAACCGCAAAGCAGATTCAAGCATGTTAGCAGGTTGGGGACTTGGCGTATCATGGGAGTTGGCCCACAAAATTAGCCATTTGTAAGCTCGGTGGCTAACCATACCCTGTGTTTGGTTGTTTTGTTTTTGGTATCAGATAATAAAACCCGTTTTGTTTACATTTGATACTCACAAACATTTTTGGATAAATCGATATGATTGCTCGTCTCTGTTGCCTCTTGATTTTGCTTTTGCACTTTTGCCTATCACCCGCTCAAGCGCAAAATGCGCCTAAATACAGCAACGAATTCCTTTCGATTGGTGTGGGTGCAAGGTCATTAGGGATGGCTGGCTCGGTGGTTGCAAGTGCTTCGGATGTGACCTCTGGTTATTGGAACCCTGCCGGATTGGTTTTGGGCAAAGGTGACCTTCAAATAGGGTTGATGCATTCCGAATATTTTGCAGGAATCGCCAAATACGATTACGGAGCCGTTGCGGCACCTATGGATGCCACCAGCACCGCGGGTGTTTCCATCATCCGTTTCGCTATAGATGACATCATCGACTCAACAGATTTGATTGATGCAGACGGAAACATCAATTATGACCGTCTCAAGTCATTTAGCGCTGCGGATTACGCCTTTTTATTCAGCTATGCCAGGCAATCCAAGAAGATAGAGGGGTTGCGTCTAGGTGGAAATGTGAAGATTATACACCGAAAAGTTGGTGACTTCGCCAACGCTTGGGGATTCGGACTTGATGTAGGGGCGCAATATCAAAAAGACAAATGGGGCTTTGGTGCCGTTGGTAAAGACATCACATCCACTTTCAATGCGTGGAAATACAATACCGAGGAGCTCGAGGATGTGTTTATTCAAACAGGAAATGAAATCCCTCAAAATGGATTGGAGTTGACACTACCTCGTTTGATTCTTGGCATTAACTATCGTTTTAACTTTGGTGAAAGATTTTCCGTTTTACCAGAGGCGAATCTTGATTTCACTTTCGATGGCAAGAGAAATGTTCTTGTGGCATCCAACCCTGTAAGCGTAGATCCACATTTCGGTGTGGAGGCATCCTACAGGGATTTCATTTTCATAAGAGGCGGTTTGGGTGGGATACAACAACTCGAAGATTTTGACGGAAGAAAAAGCTGGCAAACGCAGCCGAATTTCGGAGTCGGTATCAAAATCAAAAGCGTTTCAATAGACTATGCATTGACCAACATCGGTTCCTCGGGCTCGTCCCTTTATTCGAATATTTTCTCACTAAAGTTTGCATTCTTTAAACAGAAGAAATGAGAAAGACCTACTTTTTAATTATACTGCTTACTTGCATATTTTTACATCAAGCCAAGGCACAGACTTACGGCAATGAGTGGATTGCTTTTTCTCCAAGTCAAACACACTCTACTCAGCAATATTTCAAGGTCAAGGTTTGGCGCGAGGGATTGTATCGAATAACCTATGCCGACTTGTCATCTGTTTCCTTTCCTATGCCTTTTAACCCTGCGAGAGTGCAGGTTTTTCATCATGGTAAGGAGCAGTTTATCCGAGTAGAGGATGGCGGAGACGGAGCTTTTGACGCTACGGACTTTATCGAGTTCTACGGATTTGGAAATGATGGCAAATTTGATTCGTTGCTCTATAGAAATCCAAGCCATCAGCCACACACTCGCTTCAGTCATTTCACAGATACTGCAGCTTATTACATCACCCTTAACGCAGATACTGCCGCCATCAACAGGAGAATGCCCTTGGAGGCAGATACAAACTACACCGCATACAGTCCCATTCCTTGGATATGGACCGAGTCTATAAATGACTATCGCAATGATTATGTCATGCGTAATCTGGCCAACATTAAAGACTCCGAATATGATGCTGGTGAAGGTTGGTATGGTGGAGCTTGGACAAGTGGTCCAATCAACATCTCGGCATATGCTCCTAATTTCTTCACAGGCCCCGGAGCTCCATTGGCTCGCTTTAGTGCCGCTGCTATGGGCGGTAACAATACCGGACTCCAACATTCGTTGACTATAGATGTTGGTGGTGTTAGTTTGACCAAGTATTTCACAGGTTACGAGTTCTTCCGATTTGATTCTACCGTAGCAAGTAATTCCGGTTTTCCTTTACCTACGGTTCCATTTACCTTCAGTCTTGGAACTGGTGTCAACAACAGAACTCATTTATCATTTGTTAAGTTGAAGTATCCTCATAATCCCGATTTTGCCGATTATGCCAATGTCAGAAAATTCAGTTTGGATGGAGCATTCGGCTCCTCCAAGGCTTTGATGCAAATCAATAATGTGAATGTGTATACGGGCAGTCAAAAGGTTTTCATTTTTTCCGGTGACACTGTGAAAAGTGTAGTACCTACTGTAAGTGGGAACAATATAAAAGCCATAGTCTCCTTATACGGATCGGAAAAATCATGTTCGATAGTGGATTCGGTTATGTTGTCGCAAAACGGCATGTTTTTTATCCAGCCTGTCAATACAGACCCTGCTGATTTTGCACGCTTCCGCAATTTTGGATTAGGAAACGGATCCGATTTTTTAATCGTTACGGATACAGTTTTATCAACCGCAGTAAGTGATTATTCATCATACAAAAGCTCCCGTGGCTACACCCCGCTCGTTGCTTATGACCATGAATTGTATGATCAGTTTTCCTATGGAATTGAGCAACACCCTTTGGCAATCCGTAATTTTTGTAAATACGCCCACACCCAATTCAGCTTGAAGCCAGGATACCTTTTGTTGATTGGAAAATCCGTAAGTCAACAGCGCATACGCTATACAGGGTTCAATAATTACAATAATTGCGTTAACAATTGGAACATGAATAAGGTTCCAACATTTGGTGTTCCCGCATCCGACATGCTCTTTACCTGTTTTTCGTCAGACACATTACCGCGATCCGTTTTTCCAGTGGGAAGGATTTCTGCTGTTAACAACAATGATGTTAGCGCCTACCTCGATAAGCTCATCGCATTTGAATCCGCACAACAACAATGTCCTCAAGAGTGGCAAAAAAGAATTCTTCATTTCGGCGGTGGCAATACCGGAGCTCAACAGGTCCAGATTCAGGCCATGCTTTCAGATTATGAACAGATTGTAAGGGATACATTGATGGGCGCATTCGTTAAGACTTTTCTTAAGACTAGCACGGATCCCATACAAGTAGACTTATCACAATACCTTCAGTCGCTCATCGATTCGGGAAGCACCTTGATGACTTTCGTTGCCCATGCCAGTGGAACCTCATTTGATATCAGTACAGACATACCGCAGAATTATAACAACAAAGACAGGTATCCGCTTGTGTTAGCCAACTCCTGTTTTGTTGGTGACATTCATGATGCTAGCAGAAGAATCGCCGAAGATTTTGTGTTGCTACCAGACAAGGGTGCGATAGGTTTCCTTGCTCAGCCTGATATAGGATTGTTGGATAATTTGCAGTACTATTCCAGGGAGTTTTACACCCAACTAGCCTTGGAAAGTTATGGCAACAGCCTTGGACAAATAATGAGAGCTGTCAACGACTCCGTGTTGGCACTCCCTTTCGTCACTTCCAATTTCAACGGCTATTTTATTTTCAAGTCCGTTTTAACGGGAATGACATTGTCAGGAGATCCATCTATCATACTCAATGCACACCAGGATTCCGATTACCAGATAGATAACTCATCAATCTCGTTTTCTCCATCATTTGTGACTTCCGATCTGGATTCCTTCACAGTGAATGTTGTTGTAAAAAACCTTGGTCGAGCGACTCGAAACCCTTTCGTTGTTCACTTGCAAAGGATATACCCTGATGGTAGCACAGTAGCTGAATTGGACACCGTCATTGATTATGTAAGCTATCTCGACACCATTCGTTTCAGATTACCTGTTGAATCATCCAAATCGGTAGGACCCAACAGCTTGAGTGTTTATGTCGATTACTTGAATAATGTGAATGAATGCGATGAATCAAACAATACGGTACTGAATGTGCTTTTAAACATCAAATCATCGGACATTGCTCCTGTTTATCCTCCGGAGTTCGCCATAGTCCCTCAAGCATCAGGATTCAAACTCAAGGCTTCCACTGTTGATCCATTTGCTGCACCTCGCAACTATAAATTCCAGATCGACACCGTCAGGACTTTTAATAGCCCTTTCAGAAAACAAGGTTTGGTTTTTTCTGGTGGCGGAGTGGTTGTATGGCAACCACCATTTAATCTTCAACCCGACCGTGTCTATTATTGGAGAGTGAGTCGGGATTCTCTTCCAACTGATACCATCCATCCAGAATGGAAAGAGAGTTCTTTTATACACAAATCCGGAATAACCGGGTGGTCTCAGGCACATTATTCGCAATTTGTGAAAGATGATTACACTAATGTCATCTACTCCGAATCTTTTGATTCCACCTACAAGTTTGTTACAACATTTTCCTCTTTGGAGGTCAACAACTATTTGTATATCTCAGCATCATACAACCCCAATTTCAAAATTGACAATGTTGTTATTGATTATGCTGTATGCACTGCGGCTCCCTCGATGCATATTGTAGTCATCGACTCCTTATCGTTGAAGGCTTGGTCTACGAAAGACCACACTTTTGGAGAAGCAAATAGGTTCGATCATGTTACCAATGCGCCAATTCCGCCCTGCAATGGTAGAGGTCGTCCTGATAACTTTTTCATATTCCGAATGAACGACGCTGCTTCCAGGGATTCTATGTACAACATGTTACAAAACGGCATCCCAACGGGTAATTATGTAATTGCTTACACATCCTTTGGCGGAGTGTTTTCAACTTGGAGCAATCAACTAAAAAGTCTTTTTACCTCCTGGGGAAGTGACAGTATCAATTTCTTGAACGATACACAGCCTTACATTTTCTTTACCAAGAAGGGTGATCCCTCGTACGCGCAGGAGGCTATTGGCGGACCTGCAAAGCCAGCCATACAAGTCCTTGCTACCTTAGGTGGCAATTGGTCTAAAGGTTTCGTTGAATCAGTGCCTATTGGTCCATCAAACGGCTGGACCGAATTGCATTGGTCTCAGTCATCCCAAGATGGCGTAGTAGGCAAAGACTCGTCCTATGTGGACATTATCGGCATTACACCTACAGGTGATGAAGTGGACTTGCCCGCCTTCAGCAAGATACCGCCATCAGTACCTACACTTGACATAAGTGGAATTGATGCCAATTTGTACCCAAGATTGAAGCTTAGGGCCTATTTGCAGGATGATAGTTTATTCACACCGCCCCAACTCAAACGATGGCAGATATATCATGTGGGTGTTCCTGAATTCGCTTGGAATGCGTCTAAGTTTTTCAGTATAAACAAAGACACTTTACAAGAAGGTGAGGACATGGAAGTTCGTTTGGCTGTTGAAAATGTAGGTGAGATTGATGCAGACTCGTTGCTTGTGGGTTCTTATGTTTTTGATGCATCCCGGATCAGGCATGATCTTCCATCAAAAAAGTACGAGGCACTAGTGGTTGGAGACACACTCATAGCGACCGTGAGATTTAATACACTCGATTATCCTGGGTTGAACTCACTGTGGCTGGAGGCCAACCCCGGTCCAGATCAGTTGGAGCGTTATCGTTTCAATAACCTAGCTGAAATACCATTCCGTGTTTCCAAGGATATGATCAATCCATTGTTGGATGTAACATTCGATGGAGTTCATATCATGAATGGTGATATCGTATCTGCGAAACCATCAATCCGTATCAGGCTCAAAGATGAAAACCCCTACCTTGCGATTGACGATACTTCCGATTGGCAAGTTTTCATTAAGGACCCGGTCGGAAATAGCCGAAAACTCACATTTGAACTAAATTCATGTTCGGGAACAGGAACTGAACAGATGAAGTGGTGTCTTGGTAGCCAATCCGGTAATGTCTTCAATATAGAGTTTAATCCACTGTTGCTTGAAGATGGCATTTATGAACTATCCGTTCAAGCAACTGATGCATCAGGCAACCTTTCCGGATCAGGAAGCTATAAGATCAATTTTGAAGTTATTAATAAGAGCTCAATCACAGAGGTGATTAATTACCCAAATCCATTCTCTACATCCACCAAATTCGTGTTTACGCTAACCGGCTCAGAAGTTCCCGACGACTTCCGTATCCAAATTATGACTGTAAGGGGAACGGTAGTCAGAGAGATCAGTAGAGATGAGATTGGACCTTTGCGGATCGGTAGAAATATAACCGAGTTTGCTTGGAACGGCAAAGACGAATTCGGTGATCAGTTGGCCAATGGAGTGTATCTCTATAGGGTTATATCCAGGATCAATGGAGTAGGCGTTGAAAAGCGGACTTCTGATATCGACAAATATTTTGTCAAGGGCTGGGGAAAGATGTATTTATTGAGATAAGTTGTCTTTGGTTATCTGTTTAACTCAGTTGCTCCAAACGAACCAAATCGCGAGTAATAGATAAGGGGTTACAGCTAACCAATGTATTAGATTGTATTTTTCCGGCAATATTTCCTTGTAATTTCTAGTCAAAGTTATTGCCAAGGGCGTGATGATGTAAAAAGCCGCCAAGCCCTCTTCGGATTTGCTCAATGATATGGCTGCAGAGGCGATAAATGAAAGCCAAATGAAAGGCATTGTCCATTTTTGTTCATTGACAGGATTTGCAATGGTCTGAGCAGCCCAATAACAGAGCAATGCAATTAGGGGCATCCACATTCTGTCGAGAAGTAAAATCGGCGCATAAGACTCCAGTGAGGTGGTGCCTATCCACATGAAAACGAATAGATAAACGGTATACCATTTTATTTCTCTCAACATACCATTGGTTGATTTTTGAATCAATGCTGGAATCGCTAAAAGCAACAAAGGCCAAAATCCTGAGGTTGCATTCAGGAAAATTAAAGGCTCAAGAGTGAGCCGTCTTATCAGCTCTATTCCCTTCAAATTAGCGAATACCTGGTTGTGGTGAAGTTCAACAGCGCTTATCATGAACATCCAATCCCCCTTTAAGTACTCAAGCAATAACAATATGGGTAAGCTTAATGAGATGGTTGTGAAAATGAATCTAAGATGGAATGATAAAGATTTTGATTCGAACAAATCTTTAGCTATCAAGAAAAACAGATAAGGCACAATGATAACTATGAGCTGCTTTATAAAAAAGCCGGTCACCAAAAGAATACCAGCTAATATCGGCGTCCATTTACTTGATGATTCGCGTTTCCAAAAAATGTAACAGATGAATAACATGATGGATGCCAATATCAAATCCGGAAATAAGGCGTTGGAGAAGGTCAGCTGGGTGGTATTGCATGCCAAAAGGATTATGGCTACAAAATTTATAGGACCTTGATTCCCGAACATTTTATGCAATATAAAAATGGTGAATAGGCTGAAAATAAATGGGAACAACACAATGGCAGTTGGTGAATCCCCGAAAATATGGATGATCAGAAAAGTGGGCCATATCATTCCTAGTCGCTGCGACTTAGGACTTTCATTGAATTCATAACTTCCAGTGCTGATTTTTTTTGCGTCGTTCAGGTAGCACAAATCATCCGTAGTTGGAGTTGATGCACCTAATCCAATCCATAAAAGTGTATGAATCAAAAGGGCAGTTAACAGGCTTGATTTATACTGGTTGGTCATCAAATATTGCTTTCAACTGCCAATGTAAGGGATTTATATCAATCTGTTATTTATATGCATTTGCCTAAATTTGTTCCTATCAGTTTTGCATCATGCTAAAAGGCTCCATCAGCGACAGGTATTTATTTTTGATTCCATCCATAACTGGATTGATGCTCAGTTTAAGTTGGCCTGCTCATGGATTTACACCGTTGTTGCTGGTAGCTTGGATACCGATACTGTTTGCCGGGGAAATCCATACTACTATGGAGCCTCGAAAGAAAGGCTGGTTTGTTTTCCTTTCCAATTACACCGGCTTCTTGGTTTTTAATTTGCTTACGACATGGTGGGTCAAATATGCCAGCTTTTTTGGAGCCATAGCTGCTATCTTCTGCAATGCATTGTTCATGGCATTGGTATTTCAATGCTTTCATATTGTAAAAAATCGCTCAGGTAATTTATTGGGTTATGCATCCTTGATTACTTTTTGGATCTCATTCGAACATCTTCACATGGATTGGGATCTTTCATGGCCATGGCTCACCATTGGTAACGGATTGGCTGGGATGCCTTTGGTTGCTCAGTGGTACGAATATACTGGCGTTCTGGGAGGATCCATTTGGATACTATTGGCCAACATTTTGATTCTTCAATCGCTACTTGCTTTTATGTTCAATCATAACAGGACACGATTGCCACTTTTGATTGGTCTCTCCATTTCATGGATTTTGATCCCGGTGGTTATCTCTATTTTGATCTACAATTCATATAAAGAAGAGTCTGATCCAGTTGATATTGTCGTGGTGCAACCCAATGTTGATCCTTACAACGAGAAATTTTCGGGCTTGTCGGAGCGTCAGCAACTGGATAGGATTTTGGCATTGGTAGACTCGCTGGTATTAGCCGAAGGCTCTGTCCATCCTGATTACATCGTTGCGCCCGAAACCGCTTTGCCTTCCGGCATGTGGGAGGAAGATATGGGAACGCATCCGCAATCAATTCTCATTCGAAAATACAGTGCCGAAAACAAGGTTTCTGCATTTGTAATCGGGGCTGCCACCAACCGTTTGTATCCCGATAGCAATCTGAGATCATTGACGGCTCGAAAATTCCTCGATGCTGACATTTGGTATGACTCCTATAACACGGCTTTGATGTTTGATTGCGATTCTTCCATTCAAATTCATCATAAATCGAAGTTGGTTCCCGGAGTAGAGAAAATGCCCTTCCCATTTATTTTTCGACATTTGGAGGGGTTGGCCATTGACCTAGGTGGAATAACGGGTAGCCTCGGTGTTCAGGAATCACCCTCGGTTTTTGCAGACTCCTGTTCAAAAAGAAAATTTGCACCTGTTATATGTTATGAGTCTGTTTATGGCGATTATGTGACCGATTATGTGCGCAAGGGCGCGGGTCTCATTTTCATAATTACTAATGATGGTTGGTGGGATGATACCCCAGGTTATAGGCAGCACCAAGCATATGCCAGGCTAAGGGCTATTGAGGTGCGAAGAAGCATAGCCCGTTCTGCGAACACCGGCATTTCCTGTTTCATCAATCAGCGAGGAGATGTAAGTCAAGCTACAGCTTGGTGGGTACCCAAAGCCATTAGACAAAAATTGAATTATAATAGCTATATCACTTTTTACGCAAGGCATGGCGACTATCTAGGAACAATCGCACTTTTGCTTTCACTTGGTATTATTGTTTTTTCATTCGTCTACTCCAAGAGAGTAGGCTTCAGTAAAATTTAGCAATTACTTGAAAAGGCCATAACGGAGAATGCAATAGATGGCCCTGAAGCCATCTTTCCAGCCGATTTTTTTACCTTCTTCATAGGTTCTACCGTAGTAGGATATTCCTACCTCGTAAATACGAATCCCCTTTATTCTCGAGATTTTAGCTGTGACTTCTGGTTCAAAACCAAAACGGGTTTCCTTTAGTTTGAGACTTTGTATAACATCACTTCTGAAGACCTTATAGCATGTTTCCATGTCGGTGAGATTCAGGTTGGTCATCATATTGGAAAGAAAAGTGAGGAATTTATTGCCTATGGTGTGCCAGAAAAACAGGATTCTGTGCGGGCGTCCACCGGCAAATCGAGAACCATACACCACATCAGCATGACCATCTATGATGGGTTGAATTAATATATTGTATTCTCTGGGGTCATATTCCAAATCGGCGTCCTGGATTATGACCAAGTCACCAGTGGCATGTTTAATCCCTGTATGCAAAGCAGCTCCCTTACCGCGGTTTTTTTCGTGGCTGATAATTTTATAGTTCAAGCCGTTTTGGTTCGAAACATAATCGTTCAAAACCTCCAAAGTGCGGTCTTTGGAACAATCATTTACAAGAATGACCTCCTTTTGAATATCATTCGTCAATTTAACTTCTTTGACCTTGTCCAAAATGAGATGTATGGTGCGCTCTTCATTGTAGCACGGAATAATGATGGAGAGCGTTCTAATACCAGACATGTATCGTTGTCGGATTTAAATTTTTGGGTTGGATCAAATGGGAGCAAACAGGTTGTTTTGACTTTTGGCTTGTTATGGTTGTGTCTTATTGCTTATCTGCATTCATCTATCAATAAACAAGGTGATAAAATAAATTGCGAATAAGTTAATTGCAGATAGAAAGCCATTTCAAGCTTCAGCATAGCTCTCTACATCGGGACAGGTACAAACCAGATTTCTATCGCCATAGGCATTGTCTACACGCTTCACAGAGGGCCAGAACTTATTTTCGTGAACGAAAGGCAGAGGATAGGCGGCTTGTCTTCTTGAGTAGGAATGATTCCAGCTGTCTGCAGTAACTTCTGCAGCGGTATGTGGGGCGTTCACAAGTACATTGTCTTCTTTAGAAGCCTTACCGTTTTCGATAGCTCTGATCTCCTCGCGAATCGAAATCATGGCATCGCAGAACCTATCGATTTCTTCCAATGATTCACTTTCGGTAGGTTCTACCATGATGGTGCCAGCAACAGGGAAGGATACTGTAGGGGCATGAAATCCATAGTCCATGAGCCTCTTGGCGATATCAGTAACTTCAATGCCTGCGCTAAGTTTGAAAGCTCTGCAATCAAGGATCATTTCGTGCGCAACAGTGCCGTTTGTTCCTTTATACAATACGGGATAGTGTTGCTCCAAACGGGCCTTAATATAATTGGCGTTAAGAATTGCAATACGGGTGGCATTGGTTACACCTTCGCGGCCCATCATCCGGATATATCCGTATGAAATCAACAATATACTGGCACTGCCCCAAGGAGCCGCAGAAACCGCAGTAGCGTTTTTGTCACCGCCGCCCATCGGTATCACAGGATGACTTGGTAGGAAAGGAGCCAAGTGTTTAGCTACACCTATAGGGCCCATACCCGGACCACCTCCTCCGTGAGGAATGGCAAAGGTTTTGTGCAAATTCAAATGGCAAACATCAGCACCAATCATACCTGGTGAAGTCAGTCCAACTTGTGCATTCATATTGGCGCCATCCATATAAACCTGTCCTCCGTTTTCATGAATAATAGCCGTGATGTCTTTGATAGACTCCTCGAAAACGCCATGGGTCGAAGGGTATGTTACCATTAAGCTGGCGAGATTGTCCTTGTGTTGAACTGCTTTTTCCCTCAAATCATTCACATCGATATTTCCTTTGTCATCGCACTTCACAACAACGACTTTCATGCCGGCCATAACGGCACTGGCTGGGTTGGTGCCGTGAGCGGAGGATGGTATCAATGCGATATTGCGATGTCCTTCTCCTTTACTGATGAAATAGTTCCTGATTACCATTAATCCAGCATACTCACCTTGTGCACCGCTGTTTGGCTGAAGCGAAACGGCATCAAATCCTGTGATTACACACAAGTCTTTTTCAAGCTCCTTGATGATTTGCATGTATCCTTGAACTTGCTCTAGGGGCGCGAAAGGATGCATAGTACTGAACTCGGGCCAGCTAACAGGAGCCATTTCACTGGTTGCATTCAGCTTCATGGTGCAAGAACCCAATGCAATCATCGAATGGCAAAGTGATAGGTCTTTGCTTTCTAGTTTTTTTATGTAGCGGAGCATTTGAGTCTCCGAGTGATGGTCGTTGAAAACGGGATTCTTGAGAAACTCACTTTTCCTTGGATTGGTGAGTCGGGTGGTTTGTTTACTCTTGTCGAGGTGCAATCCATTCGATCCCGGAGCGGCACCTGCCGCCGCCGCAAAAATCTGAACGATATCGGAAAGGTCAGATTCAGTCACCGATTCATCTATGGATATAGAGACGGTGGAATCTGAATTGTACCTGAAATTGATGCCGGAGGCGTTAGCTGCTGCGCGAATGGAGTCACATTTGCCTTTTGCATCAACAGTTACTGTATCGAAATAGGAGTGTCCCAGGGCAGTGTATCCGTATTTAGCTAATGCATCAGCAAGATGACACGCTTTTTGGTGGATATCTTTCGCGATGGCTTTCAGGCCTTCCGGACCGTGGTAAACGGCATACATACCAGCCATTACAGCTAATAAAACCTGGGCCGTACATATGTTAGAAGTGGCCTTATCGCGCTTGATATGTTGTTCACGGGTTTGGAGTGCCATACGAAGGGCTCTGTTTCCTGCAGCATCTATCGAAACACCTATGATTCTTCCTGGCAAATCACGCTTGAATTCTTCTTTGGTTGCGAAAAATGCAGCATGAGGGCCACCATATCCCATGGGTACTCCAAAACGCTGTGATGATCCAACAACACAATCAGCGCCCCACTCTCCGGGAGGGGTGAGGAGCACCAAACTCATGATATCGGCGGCAACAGCCACTCGGCAACCTTGCGACCTTGCGTTTTCAGTGAACGCGGCGTAATCATGAATAACACCATTTGCACCAGGGTACTGCAGCATTGCACCGAAGTACGAAGCATCAATCGTTGTGTTGTTTGCGTCTCCAATTACCAATTCAACACCGATTGGAGCAGATCGTGTACGGAGTACATCTATTGTTTGAGGGAAGCAGTCGGAGGATACAAAAAATCGATTCACACCTTTCTGTATCTGTTCACGGCTACGGGATGCAAAAAACATGTGCATGGCTTCAGCAGCGGCAGTGGATTCATCCAACAAGGATGCATTTGCGATTTCCATGCCTGTCAAGTCGCAAACCATGGTCTGATAGTTCAACAATGCTTCCATTCGGCCCTGCGAAATTTCAGCTTGATAGGGAGTATAGGCCGTGTACCAACCTGGATTTTCAAGAATATTACGAAGGATCACGCCAGGAACAAGCGTGTTATAGTACCCCAATCCAATGTAACTGCGGAAAACTTGATTCTTGGAGGCTATCTTTTTCAAACCTCTCAGGTAATCGGATTCAGATTGGGCTTCGGGAATCTGTAAATCCTCCCTAGTGCGTATCGTGGAAGGAATTGTTTGCGAAATCAATTCTTCTAGGCTTGAATAACCGCAACGATTAAGCATTTCCTGGGTTTGACCAGCTCGTGGACCGTTGTGTCGGTCTTCAAAACGATATAATGACATGGTAAAGGTGTTTTTATGGGTTAGCAAATGTAGGGAAAACGGTAGAAATGACTTTCTTGAAAATCCAATTTCATGGGTTTAAAACCAATGGATTAATTATTTAGTTTTGGGTACAAAACAATCCGCTATGAGCATCAAGGCAGCCCTATTGACAGGCTTGATTTCTACCCTGTTTGTCTTACCATCCCTAAGCCAAGGTACCATTCAGTTGCTCAACGGTAAGGAGCGTCGATACTTGAACTACCAGATTAAAGATGAATATCTCTTATATCAGCCTGAAGCCAAGCCCGATAGCTGGAAGAAAAGAGTAGATAGATATTCGGTATTCTCTGTTACCCCGGATGGTGGTGCCGAAACCGTTATTTATTCTCCAGACACGGTGGATGGATTGGAACCAACTGTTAGTGAGGCTAGAGAGTTCATCGCAGGAGAAAAAATGGCCATGACTCAATATCGTAAACCGCTGAACTGGATCTCTGGAGTAGTCGTAGGAGCTGGTTCAAGTTTGGCGGCCTTTTATGGAATCCCTGGTCCAGTGCTATATTCAACTGCTTTGGGTCGGGTTTCTCCAAAGCTTCCAAAAGACCAACGAGAGGTATCCCATTCCGAAGTGTTCGTAGCCGGATATCAAAAGAAGGCCAGAACCATGAAGATTAATCAATCGTTGTTGGGTGGTGGTATTGGTTTTACCGTTGGCATTGCTGCCATTGTTTTATTTTTGGATTGAGGCGTCATTGTTAATTTAATGTTGCTTCACAGGATCATTGTTGCACTGGCTGGTGTGGCATTGTTCAGTGAATGTACAATGCTGTTTTCAGGATCAACTTTTGATCTAATTATATTTCCTGTTTTCGCATCCATTTTCATAGCTTACTCTAATCTGCCCAAGGCTTTATTAAATGTTTTATCCGGTATCGGACTAAAAGGACTGGTTTCTCATTCTTCGCTTCTGGCCGGCGGGATTGCCGTTTTTTCCACTTTCATTTTTGCCTTTTTAGTGGGTGGATTGGAAACGCTTTGGATGTTCATCTCATGCGCCTTTTTGTATTTCTTATATCTAGGAGCGCCAATTCAATCTATACCGGGAATTCGAACGGTTCCGTTTTTGAAACCAGTGATTGTCTCACTCACTTGGTCGATTTTGGTAGCCACTGTTGCTGCACAGACCTCCGGAGTTAGCCTTCTCGATAAACAACACTTACTGGTTTTTAGTGGGGTGTTTCTTTTTGTATTTTCTCTGGCCATACTATGTGATCTTGCAGACAAGGAGGTGGACGCAAGCACCTCGTTGCAAACCATGGCTATGTCTTTAGGTGCAAGGTTTACTATTTCATTGGCTTTATTATTTTCCTTGGCTCAAATTCTTTTAACTGAATTTTTGGAGGTGAGTCAAAACATACGAATCTCATCGCTTGTTTCTTTTTTGTTTGTAATGCTTGCAATTAGCTTCGTCAGGTTCTTACCCCCATCCACATCCAGAAGGGCCGTAGATTTCTGTTTGTTGCTCAAACCTATGACTACCATATTGCTTTTTGCTTGAATTACATTATTGTAACCTTCCTTTAAATTCCGTTTTTTTGCACCTCATGAATCGTTTTGAAAATACAGAATCTTTTGCCCTTTCAGCAGATGCACAGGACGCGATTGCATCACTTAGGGATGCATTCCATTTTCCTTCTGTTGGTAGAGAAAGTTCCATATATTTTTGTGGTAACTCGCTTGGTTTGCAGCCAGTAAAAGCCTCGACTTACATCCAGCAGGAGCTTGAAGACTGGTCACACCTTGGCGTCGAAGGGCACATGCACGCACGAAAGCCTTGGTTCCCTTATCACGAGTTCTTGCGGGAATCCACGGCCCGATTAGTAGGTGGTATGCCTCATGAAGTGGTAGTGATGAACTCACTCACTGTCAACTTGCATCTGCTGATGGTTTCTTTTTATCGGCCACAAGGGAAAAGATTCAAAATTCTATTTGAAAACGGTCCGTTTTCATCCGATCGTTACGCGTTCGCATCCCAAGCAGCCTACCATGGTTTAGATCCTAAAGAGGCGCTTGTTGAATTGCCTTTGCGGGATGGAGAACAAACACATCGGAATGAGGATGTAATCCAAGCCATTCAAGATTTGGGCGACTCATTGGCTTTGGTATTGATAGGTGGAGTGAACTACTACTCTGGTCAGCTGTTCGATATGCAATCCATTACGAAGGCTGCACATGAAGTTGGAGCCGTTGTTGGTTTCGATTTGGCCCATGCTGCTGGTAATATTCCACTCAAGCTCCATGACTGGGATGTTGACTTCGCCGCGTGGTGTTCCTATAAATATTTGAATGCCGGTCCAGGTGCTGTTGCTGGTGCTTTTGTGCATGATCGCCACTCCAACAATAGTAGTCTGCCTCGGTTTGCCGGATGGTGGGGCAATGACCCCGAAACCCGCTTTACCATGCCAACGGAATTCATCCCCCGAAAGGGTGCTGATGGTTGGCAGTTGAGCAACGCCCCTGTGTTTTCCATGGCAGCTCTTCGTGCATCCATGGAATTATTCGACGAGGCGGGTATGGACAGGTTATCCGCCAAATCCCAATCACTCACCAGTTACCTGGAGTATGTGGTTGGCGAGGTAAATCATGCTGTTAAAGGTGTGAATCACATTGGTATTATTACTCCACAAAATTGGCGGGGCTGTCAACTATCATTGGTTGTTTCCAAAAACGGCAAGGCCATTCACGACGCATTGCTTGCCGACGGAATCATCACCGATTGGAGGCATCCAGATGTCATACGCGTAGCTCCAGTTCCTATGTACAACTCCTTCTTGGATGTTTATCAATTCGGACAATCCCTAATTAGAGCCATCCAATCCAACTCATGATATGCAAAACGAGAAAAAAAATAATAGAGGGAATGTAGTATTGATTGGGGCTGGTCTTGTAGGATCGCTTTTAGCTTGTTATATGCGGAAGAGAGGTTATGAGGTAGATGTATATGAGCGAAGAGGTGACATGCGAAAGGATGGTGCTTACGCAGGAAGGTCTATCAATTTGGCACTCTCCGATCGTGGATGGCGAGGACTGGCAGGGGTGGGTTTGGTGGATGAGGTGAAAAAAGTGGCTATCCCCATGGCTGGAAGAATGATACACCATCAGGATGGGTCCATGGCCTACCAAGCTTATGGAAAAGATGGACAGGCCATCAATTCAGTTTCAAGAGGTGGATTGAATAGGCTATTGATGGATGAGGCCGAAAAAAGCGGAGCACGAATCCATTTCAACATGCGATGCACCCATGTCGACCTTGATACAAACGCACTTATTTTCGAGCATACGGAAAACGGAGCAAAAACCAATCTTACCGCTCCACTGATCATCAGCTCAGATGGTGCCTATTCCGCTGGAAGGTTGAGCATGATGTTTACCGACCGTTGCAATTATTCACAAACATATATTGAACACGGCTACAAGGAGCTTACCATTCCTGCAGATGAGGCCGGAGGCTTCAGGATTGAAAAGAATGCGCTGCATATCTGGCCGCGTGGAGGATATATGTTGATCGCGCTGCCAAATCCCGATGGCAGTTTTACTTGCACCCTCTTTTTCCCATATGAGGGAAGTCCCTCCTTCAGCGAGTTGGATAGCATCGAAAAAGTGAGTGTCTTTTTTAAAGAGGTTTTCCCTGATGCGTATGCCATGATGCCCGGATTGGAAAAAGATTTTTTCCAAAATCCTACAGGTAGCTTGGTTACGGTGCGAACTTTTCCATGGACTTGGAAAAACCGCATCCTGTTGATTGGAGATGCTGCACATGCCATAGTACCCTTTTACGGGCAGGGTATGAATTGTGGATTTGAGGATTGTGTTGAACTCGATCGTCTCATTGGCGAACTCGATCACGACTGGAGTCAAATAATGCCTGCTTACGAAAAGGCCCGCAAACCCAATGGCGATGCGGTGGCTGACTTGGCGCTGGCGAACTTTATTGAGATGCGTGACTTGGTTGGTAAGCCTGAGTTTTTACTGAGAAAGAAAATAGAAGCGCGGTTCAATGAGCGACACCCTGAGAAATGGACGCCGCTATACACGATGGTTACATTTAGCGAAACACCATACAGCGTTGCCCTTCGGGAAGGTAAGAGGCAAGACGGTATAATGGATAAGATAATGTCTATGCCTGGAATCGAGCAAAAATGGGATTCCAAAGAGGTGGAGGAAACGATTCTCGGACTATTAAACGAGAAAGGGGTTTCCTGATTTTTCGGCTCCAATGGTGGTGGATGGGCCGTGGCCAGGATAGACCACAATGTGATCTTCTAACACCAACAGTTGCTCTTCAATGGATTTGATGAGTGTGTTGTGATCGCCTCCCGGTAAATCGGTTCTGCCGATGCTATTTTGAAACAACACATCGCCTCCAACTAAGAATCTTGCATCACGAGCATAAAAGGAAACACTGCCCGGACTATGTCCAGGAGTGAATAGCATTTCAAGAGAAGTTTTTCCAATTTCGATGGTTTGGGTAACATCCAAATAACGGTCGGGATCTGGTGATTTGCGGTAGGGGATGCCATACATTTTGGACACTTGGTCTCCCGCATCCAATACTTTTTGTTCTAACGGATGAATCCAGGGTTTTAATCCGAATTTGCTGAAAACAAACCAGTTGCCTAAAATATGGTCGATATGGCAATGGGTGTTAAGGCATATTACCGGTGTGGCCTTTAAATCGTCAATTGCATTGAGCAGTTCCGACTCTTCGTGGGCATCCATACAGCCGGGATCTATGATGGCGCATCGCCTTGTAGCTTGATCTACAACAAGATAGGTGTTTTCAGAAAAAGGATTGAAAGTCAGGCAATAAATATCAGTCATGATACAAAGGTAGGCTAAGGCCTAAAAACGAACAGGGGCATCATCTCCCTAACCCCCCGGTTCAAGAGAACGCCCCTGTTCAGATCACTACTTTCTTATCAGTCGCCTTATTCCCAGGTTACCACTCCGCCTCCATCTTGGTTCCGGCTTTGATCGGAATCCATGATAATGAGAGCTTTGTCGTATTCGCCGGGGTTTTCGGCCTTAAGCTGATCGGCGGTTTTTCCGCTACTGATATCACATCCTAACGCTATCAGGATGGCAATTAACAGGTCTATCATGTTGATTGCGATGTAAAACTATTGTTGATTAATTCGATTTATTGTAACTTTTTACGCCCTTTGGTAACATCATAAAAAGTATTACTTTTACTATTGAACCTAGCAAAAGGTTACGGTTTTAGCAGAAAACCAAGCATTTTAAAGCCATGTCGATAAAAAATTTAATCGAAATCAGCTCTTTGGTAACAAAATCCAAGTCTGGTTTGCTTTCTCAAGAAATTGATATTGAGGCAGGTAGTGAATCCTCAAAGTATCTAAGGCTTATTGAAGGACTTTCAAAAGGAGAATGGGAGAGTGATTTACAGGCAGAAAAAGAGATCTATGGTAAAAAGGTAGGTGGCAAAACCTTTGAAATGCTAAAAACAAGAGCTAAAGACAGGCTCGTTAACTTAATTTTTCAAAGTGATGCATCGAAAGTTTTCAAAGGATCAGGGGAGAAAGCCTATTTCAATGCATGCAAATGTTTGTTGTCTGGCTCATTGTTGTTTTATAAAGACAAATTCAGTTCAGGACATGAGCAATTGAGGCAAGCAATTAAAATTTCAAGAAAGTTTGAGTATTCGGAAATAGAACTTAATGCACTTAGATTACTTCGTAGATATGCAGGGTTTTCAGGGGATGATAAAAATTACCATAAGTATAATCATGAAATTAAACTTGCTCAAGATAAACTGCAAGCTGAATTAAAAGCCGAGGAGTTGAATCAAGATCTTTATCTGGAGTTAGTAAAATCTGTTGATCTAAGTGATGAGTGGAAGGATAAGCTAGAGTCAAATTTCAATCAAATGAAAGAATTGATTCAAAATCATGATTCGACTTTGATTAGAATTAATTCATATAAGCTCTTTGTAAGATACCACCAGGTCAAAGAGGATTATGAGAAAGCAATTTTGGTTGGATTGGAGTTTAAAGAATATTTGAAAGGAAGAAATTTCCGATTCATAAAATCTAAGTTTGCAGAGATAAGTCTATTCAATTTGTATAGTTGTCTTTTTTTAAGAGACTACAACCGAGGCACAATGTTTGCCGCTGAGTGCGAGGAGTTGTATGATTCCGGTTCCATAAATTGGTTGATTTTTAAAGAGTATCATTTTCTGCTTTGTATGCATACTTCCCAATTCGGAAAGGCTGCCGCTATTTTCGATCAAGTGCTTCGACATCCCTCATTCGATTCTTATCCGGCTCCCAATGTGGAAAAGTGGAGGATATTCGAAGCGTATTTGGAATATGCCGATCCAATTGCAAACAATGGACGACGGAGATTCAATATTTCCAAGTTTCTCAACGAGGTGCCGGTGTTCACCAAGGATAAATCGGGTTACAACCTTACTATCATCATAGCCCAAGTACTGCTAGCCGTAAAAACGAAGGGATTGCATCGCGTAGTCGATAGGGAAGAGTCTCTAAAGACTTATCTGTCGCGCTATGTGAAAAAAGACAAGCATGCCAGGAGTTATTATTTTGTTAAAATGCTTCAGGTTATGATCCGTTATGAGTTTGATCCCTTCAAGACATCTCAGATTTCGGAAAAGTTTTTCAGCAAAATGAAACAATCCGGCCCAGCCAGTCCCGAAACATCCGAGGTGATTCCTTACGAGTGGCTTTGGTCCGATTTGTTGGCGCGTTTGAGAGAAATCAAATTGAATTCAGAAAATTGAGATGGTACACATAAGGCCTGCAAAGGAATCCGATGCGCAACGCATTGCCGACATCTACAATGATGCCATATTGCATGGCACAGCCACCTTCGACACTGAGGTTAAAACCGCAAAGGAGAGACTGGAGTGGTTAATAGAACACCATAAATTGAACCTTCCTGTGCTTGTTTCTGAGCAGGACGGTTTTGTTACCGGTTTCGCTGCTTTGAACCGCTGGAGTACGAGAAAAGCGTACGACACCACGGCGGAGGTTTCATTTTATGTTGATGCAACTTTCAGAGGCAAAGGAACCGGTAAAGCGCTTTTAGAACAAATCGTCCTTTCGGGACATGAAAGCGGATTGCATAATTTAATTTCCAGAATCACCCAAGGCAACATGATCAGCATAGCCATGCATGAGAGGCTCGGTTTCTCTCACATTGGAGTTATGCGCGAGGCAGGTATGAAATTCGGACAATATCTGGATGTGCACTTGATGCAAAAGCTACTCTGAAGCATCAGGGCTTTTCCCATTCCAAAGTCTCCATCATCTTTATCACATCCTTTCGTAAAAAATCGATCACAGGTGCAAGGGAATCTGGTTGCGGTGCCGTGTTGAAATAAAGCGCGCCACGAAGGAAATGTTGGGTTGAATCGGTTATGAAAAACTGCAAAGGAGAAGCTGCGTTTCCGCTGATGTCGTACAAGATCCCGAAATTTTCGCCAGGCCGATGGAAAACAGTTTCCTCAATGGATTCGGCCTTTAAGGTGTGTTTATACACTAAGGTTCTGGAATCCTCCATTAATTTTTGAAGATCGCCATTGATGGGTTTATAACTCAAAAACACTTCACTATTGAATTGCGGAAAACGAAGATGCTTCCAGCAAGGTTGGGCGAGCGAATCGCGGTAAGCAGCAACTGTGGAGTAGGATGGAATAGAAAATGAGAATGGACAAGGTTTTCCATCATACCGGTATTCCTTTTTTTCCGGTAGTGTTATCCTGAAATAACCTTTAGGTTTGGGTGTGGGGCTGTCGCTACAAGCACTTGTCAGTGCCAAGGCTGTGCAATAAAAAAAAAGCCGGACATGTTTTTTCATGCCGGCAAAGTAAAGGACAATTTCAATAGGATTCCAATCAATAAGGAAGCGAGTCGTCCGAGCCGTTGTTCAACGATCCGTTACCCGACTCAACAACCTGTGCATTGGAGTTGGATGGATCTTCGGATTTCCTCGACCCCAGCATGGTCATGGTGTCTGCTATGATTTCGGTTGCGTATCTTTTGTTACCATCCTTATCATCCCATGAACGGGTTCTGATTTTGCCTTCTATATAGACAAGCGATCCCTTTTTCAGGAATTTTTCTGCGCTTTCTGCAAGGCCGCGCCACATGACAATGTTATGCCATTCGGTTTGGTCGATGCGTTGGCCCTCTTTGGTCTTGTAAGATTCAGAGGTAGCTAAAGGGAATTTGGCCACAATGGCGCCTCCCTCTAAATGGCGAACCTCCGGGTCTTTACCGAGGTTGCCTACGAGAATGACTTTGTTGATGCCTGACATGGTGTTTGTGTGTGGTGTGTGGTTGTTGGTGAAATGTGTTGCAGTGGATGCCTGATGTGTGTTTCATGCCTTATCTGCCAACCAAATATACTTTTTTAATCCTTCAAAACAAAGCTCAGTTGCCATAACCCTCCACGCACTCTTCGAAAAGCTGTTCGATGACCCGTGGCACAGCATACTTGTCGAGTTCGCGGTTTTGGGCAGAAACAATTCCCTTGGATTTCAAATCATTGGCGTCTAAAATCGCATCCAAAAAGAAAATTCTGCAGTGTATGGTTTGGTGGCTGAGCTTGTGCGGTTTACGGTCGCGAACCGATGAGACATCAATTTTTTTGTTTCCAAAGAGTTCCTTCCAAAGAGTAGTTTCTTTTATCTCTTGCGCCGACAAGGATGCGTTGGATTCAATCATCGGAGGCTCGAAAAGATCCTGCCAAATGTCTTTCCCGGTTCTTTTCCTCAACAATGTGATGCCCATTTCGGTGGTGATGAGATAGTTGAAGTAGCGGTTGCGTATTTTTGTTTTTCCCGACTTGAATGGTATCTCATGCACCACCCCCCGCCTGTGAGCTACACACTCTGTTTTGAAAATACATTGATCACAATCTGGAGCCACAGGCTTACAGTAAAGCGCCCCAAATTCCATAATGGCTTGGTTATGTGTACTTGGATCGTTCTTACTCAAAAGTTGATGGGCTAGTTGATCCAGCTTTTTCTTGGTATCGCTTTGGTCTACTGGTTCGGTAATTCCATAAAATCTGGATATGACCCGAATTACATTTCCATCCACAACAGCATGTGGGAGGTTGTAGCAGAAGGAGGCTATGGCCGATGCCGTATAGGGTCCTATTCCAGGCAGCGACAATAGGTCTTCAAAAGTGTTAGGGAAACTCCCTCCATGCTTTTCAACAACCGTTTTGGCAGCCTTGTGAAGGTTGCGAGCCCTTGAGTAATAGCCCAATCCTTGCCAAAGTCGCATCACCTCCTCATTACTTGCCGAGGCCAAGCTTTGAACAGTAGGATGATTTTCTTTAAACATTTGAAAATAAGGAAGTCCCTGATCAACCCGGGTTTGTTGTAGAATGATTTCGGACAACCAAACTATATAAGGATCAATGGTTTGCCTCCATGGAAGATCCCTTTTATGCACCTCATACCAATCAATCAGTCGTTTAGAAAAGTCCATTTTGGAGTCCTTGGTTTCGAAAAAATTGGAGAATAATTTTGAATATCAAACAAATAACATATCTTTGCACCCCCAAATTAAACAAAACGTAATAACCATTAACAAATGACAAAAGCAGAACTCGTTGCCGAAGTTGCAACCAAAACCGGAGTTGAAAAGCTGGCTGTTCAGCAAACCATTGAGGCTATGATGAAGGTTATCAAGACCTCATTGCAAAACAATCAGAATGTATACCTAAGGGGTTTCGGAAGCTTCATTGTTAAAAAGCGTGCCCAGAAAACCGGCCGTATCATTACAGAAAAGAAGCCAATCATTATTCCTGAGCACTATATCCCAGCTTTCAAACCTGCCAAGACCTTCACCGAAAAGGTAAAGACCGCTTTGCACAACAAGGCTTAATACATTATGATTGACGGTCGTTGGTTGCGTGCCGGAATTGTTTTAGCCGTCGTTGCCCTAGTTGCCCTGGTTTATTTCCTGCCCAAAGGTGCGGGAACCAAATCGAGTGCAGAAGCCGAGTTAAAAGATTCAACTTCCGCAAGCACTTTCTCTGAGGCGGAGTTCAAGAGTCGTTCCAAGTCGAAATTGGATTGGAATCTGACATCAAAACTCGACTCGCTAGAAAAACTGTTGGTCAACAGTCCAAAAGACACCGTTCTGTTGGATTCCATAGCTGCAGTTTGGGACGGGGTAGGTGTACCGGGTATGTCGGCATCCTTGTTTGAACAAAAAGCCAAGCACACCGGGTTTGAGCGCACATGGTTGAACGCCGCATACAGGTATTTCGATGCCTATAAGGCAGCTCAGGATTCGGTCGAAGCGGCTTGGTTTGTTTCAAAGGCCATGAATTCATACGGAACCGTACTTGAATTGAATCCCACCAACTTGGACGCCAAAACGGATTTGGGAATTCTCTACGCTGAGGCCTCTCCGGAGCCCATGAAAGGAATTACCCTGCTAAGGGAAGTTGTAACAGTCAATCCTAAGCACGAAAACGCCCAGATGAACCTTGGATTCCTTTCTATGAAGTCGGGACAATTCGACAAGGCCATTGAGAGGTTCAGAAATGTTCTAGAAATTAACCCATCAAGGATCGACTCCTATGTGTACATCGGAGAAGCCTACCTGGGAAAAACGAATAAGGATAGTGCAATCGTCAATTTCACGATTTTTAAGAACCTGACTAACGACCAGGATATGATCAAGCAAATCGACCAGTATATTGCCGAGATCAACAAACAGTAAATACGATTCAATTATTAATAATCAGAAAACTTAAACGCAAAAGACATGCCTAGCGGAAAAAAAAGGAAAAGACATAAGATGGCCACTCACAAGAGGAAGAAGAGGCTAAGAAAAAACAGGCATAAGAAGAAATAACCTTTTGGTTTTTTTCCATTAGTCCATCCTCTGTACACCTGTGAAATTTTGCGGGTGCATCTCAACACGCCAGTGGTTGTGTGTGACTCTTTTGGATAGTCGTTGTTTGGTACAAATCAACGATGTCCGTTTGCGCTGCACAACCCTGTTTTCAAACCCATTACCTTGAATAGCGATCTTATCATAGACTCGTCGAGTTCCGAGGTCCAAATTGCTTTGCTGGAGGATCGTCGCATCGTCGAGTTCAATAGCGAGAAGAAGGATAACAGTTTTTCGGTTGGTGACATTTACCTAGGCCGAATCAGGAAGATCATGCCCGGATTGAACGCGGCTTTTGTGGATGTAGGCCACGAAAAGGACGCTTTTTTGCATTACTTGGATTTGGGTCCACAGTACAACACACTTCTTAAATTCATGAAGGCCGTTGCCGACGGTGGATATACCGACGGTTTGTTGAACGGCCTAACCTTGGAAAAAGAACTCGACAAAGGTGGTAAGGTAGGTGGGATATTGACCGCCAATCAATGGATGCCTGTTCAAATTGCAAAAGAACCTATATCTACCAAAGGACCTCGCATCACCTGCGATCTGAGCTTGGCGGGAAGATTCGTGGTTATGGTTCCATTCACCAATATGGTTTCCATTTCTCAGAAAATTAAAAGTTCTGAAGAAAGAAACCGTTTGAAGAGAATTGTATCGAGTATCAAACCTCAAAATTTCGGCATTATCATCCGAACCGTTGCCGAAGGAAAGAAAACAGCGGAAATCGATAAGGACATCCGCGATTTGTTATCCAAGTGGGCCTCCTTTGTGGAAATGTTGCGAAGTGCCAAGCCTCCCCAGAAGATTTTGGGTGAGATGAATCGTACCTCCACCATTCTCAGAGATATGCTTAACCCTGGTTTTAGCAGTATCGTGGTCAATGACCAAGTGCTGTTCGACGAGGTGCGCTCCTACATCAGAAGCATTGCTCCCGAGCAGGAGGAAATTGTAAAGCTGCACAAAGGGAAGACACCCGTATTTGAGCATTTTGGCATCGACAAACAAATCAAGTCGGTGTTTGGCAAAACCGTGAATTTGCAAAACGGCGCTTACCTAATCATCGAGCACACCGAAGCACTGCATGTGATTGATGTCAACAGCGGTGGTCGCGGCAAAGGCTCATCCGACCAGGAGAAAAACGCCCTTCAAGTGAACATGATTGCTGCCAAAGAAATTGCAAGGCAGTTGCGGTTGCGCGATATGGGTGGAATCATCGTTATTGACTTTATCGATATGCATTCGCAACAACATCGCAAGGAGTTGTTTGACTGCGTCAAGGCCGAAATGAAACGCGACAGAGCCAAGCACACCATTTTGCCGCCCAGTAAATTCGGACTCATTCAAATCACGCGGCAGCGAGTAAGGCCTGAAACCAAAATCATCACAGCTGAAAAATGCCCGAGCTGCAATGGAACTGGCGAAATAAAAGCCAGCATCCTGATGACCGACGACATAAAGAGCAACCTGAAGTATATTTTCAACGAGCAAAATGAACCATCTGTAACCCTCAAGGTGCATCCATTTTTAGAGGCTTACCTTAACAAGGGGTTCCTATTCAGCTCCATAAGGCACAAGTGGCAAAGGGAGATGAAGCGAAAAATCCAGATCGAACCAGTGAGCTCCTACCAAATCATGGAATACCACTTTTTCGGTCCTAATGGCGATGAAATCCAGTTGTAAAAGACTGGCAAGCCTATCCTTTTCGCCCTGATACAAAATCATTAAATTTGCAACTGTTCCATCATGGATGGGACTAACCAGCAGATGTCCAAATCACAGAAAACCGGAGGTTTCAGGAAAGTCCTGGTTGTTTTTTGGATCCTAATAGCCCTCCCTATAGTCACATCGGCTTTTTTCGTGATAGCCGCCGCCACTGGGTTGTTCGGGGAGCTACCCGGATTTGAAGAATTGGAGAATCCTAGCAATGCACTGGCATCTGAAGTGTACTCCTCCGATGGGGTGTTGTTGGGTAAGTATTACATCCAAAACCGAACCAATATCCACTACAAGGACCTGAACAAAGGCACCATCGATGCTCTGAAGGCAACCGAAGATATCCGATTCGATGAGCACTCGGGTATCGATCTCAAGGGACTGATGCGTGTGTTTTTCAAAACGGTCATCCTCCGTCAGAGTGGCTCAGGTGGAGGAAGCACCATAACCCAACAGCTGGCCAAAAACCTGTTTCCTCGAGAGAAGATATCCGGTTTTCGCATTGTGATTCGTAAGATCCAGGAGTGGGTTATTGCAGCGCGTTTGGAGAGAAGTTATACCAAGGAAGAGATACTGGCGATGTATCTCAATACCGTTGATTTCGGATCCAACAGTTTTGGAATCAAAGCGGCATCCAAAACATTCTTCAACAAAGAACCATCCCAACTGAGGCTCGATGAGTCTGCCGTATTGATCGGACTTTTGAAAGCACCCACTTACTATAGTCCTGTCAGGAATCCGGAAAATTCCAAGACAAGACGAAATACTGTTTTTGCCCAGATGCTCAAATACGGTTTGATTACGGAAGAGCAGTTTGACTCTCTCAAAGTCATTCCCATCATCCTACGCTACAAACCGGAGGACCATAGCGAAGGCATGGCGCCTTACTTTAGAGAGTATATGCGTACTTACCTAGTCAATTGGTGCAAGGAGCATAAAAAGCCCGATGGTACGCCGTTCAACATCTACAAGGATGGGTTAAAAATTTATACGACCATCGACTCCCGCATGCAACGCTATGCTGAGGAGGCCATGCAGGAGCACATGTCATCACTGCAAAGCACCTTCTTCGATCATTGGAGAAGCTCATCGCCATACACCAAATATCCGGATGTCGTTACCCGTGGGGTAAAAAGATCCGAAAGGTATGCATCACTTAAGGAACTGGGCATGTCGGAAGAGGAGATCATGGCCGATTTCAACAAGAAAATACCCATGACAGTTTTCACTTGGACCGGTGAAAAAGATACTCTGATGAGTCCGTTGGATTCTTTGAAGTACTACAAGATGTTTTTGCGAACCGGGTTCATGTCCATGGATCCCCATACGGGACACATCAAGGCTTGGGTTGGAGGAATCAATCACAAGCATTTCAAGTACGATCAGGTGCGTGGAGGTAAGCGTCAGGTGGGTTCTACATTCAAGCCCATCGTGTATGCCTTGGCTATGCAAGAGGGTTACTCACCTTGTTTCAAAATACCCAACATCCGCGTTGTATTCAAGCTCAAAGATGGTGGTCAATGGTCGCCATCCAATTCCGACAAGAGCACAGGAGGAATGCTTTCACTCAAGCAGGCCTTGGCAGGATCGGTTAACAATGTAACGGCATACCTTATGAAGCAGTTTGGTGTGGATGCTACTATCGCTTTGGCGCGTCGTTTGGGTATCACATCTCCCATTCAAAATTCACCCACGATTTGTTTGGGAACTCCAGACATCACTGTTTACGAAATGGTAGGTGCTTATGCGGCTTTCGCCAACAAAGGCGTATGGACCGAACCTATTTTCATCAGTCGTATCGAGGATCAGGGAGGGGCAGTGCTGCACGAATTCATTCCAAAGCGTGTGGAGGCTTTGGATGAAGCTACGGCGTACATTACATTGAACCTGATGAAGGGGGTTGTTGAATTTGGAACAGGTGCAAGACTGCGCTGGAGGTATGGTTTGAAAAACGATATCGCCGGTAAAACGGGTACCACACAAAATCAAAGCGATGGTTGGTTCATGGGAATTACACCCGATTTGGTTTCAGGTGCATGGGTGGGTTGTGAAGACCGAGCCGTTCGTTTCAGGTCAACTTACCTCGGACAAGGTGCTAATACGGCACTTCCTATTTGGGGGCTTTACATGCAAAAGGTTTACGCAGACTCGTCGTTGGGAGTCTCCGCTGAAAAATTCTACATACCCGAAGACAAGGCTATCGCCGTTGAGTTGGATTGCAGCAGGTACAACAGCGAGGATCCGGAATCGGTTACAGAAAACCAATATGGTTTTTAATCGATCACGATTTCAACAAACCGCCACGGCTTTCGATTGTTAAACAAACATCATAAACTCGAACAATGATCAACAAGGTAGTTGCTTCCGCAGATGAAGCCATCCATGGAATAGAAGATGGCATGACCCTCATGGTAGGTGGATTCGGCTTGTGCGGAATTCCAGAAAACACTATTGCCGCATTGGTACGGAAAGGGGTTAAGAACCTGACTTGCATATCCAACAATGCCGGTGTGGATGATTTCGGATTGGGACTATTGTTGCAAAACCGGCAGATCAAGAAGATGATCTCCTCGTATGTTGGTGAGAATGCCGAGTTCGAGCGTCAAATGCTTAGCGGTGAACTCGAGGTGGAATTGATTCCTCAAGGAACATTAGCCACCCGTTGTCTAGCCAGCGGTTATGGTATGCCTGCCATTTTCACTCCAGCAGGTGTGGGAACTGAAGTGGCCATTGGCAAAGAGGTGCGTAATTTCAGCGGCACCGATTACCTTTTAGAACACGCTTTCGATTCTCATTTTGCCATTGTTAAAGCTTGGAAGGGCGACACAACCGGGAACTTGATTTTCCGTGCCACCGCTCGAAACTTCAATCCAATGATGGCCATGGCTGGTAAAATAACCATCGCTGAAGTCGAAGAACTTGTTCAGCCTGGCGAGTTGGATCCCGACCAGATACACACTCCGGGCATTTTCGTACACCGTATTTTCCAAGGCAATCAGTACGAAAAGCGTATCGAACAAAGAACGGTTCGCAAAAAGAACTGATACCAACACCAAACACAACTGAAACAATGCTTGATAAAAACGGAATAGCAAAACGCATCTCCAGAGAACTGAGGGACGGCTTTTATGTGAATCTTGGAATAGGAATACCAACACTCGTTGCCAACTATATTCCGGAAGGAATGAATGTGGTGTTGCAATCCGAGAATGGCTTGTTGGGTATGGGTCCGTTTCCCTTCGAAGGGGATGAAGATCCCGACTTGATCAATGCTGGAAAACAAACCATCACCACCGTGCCCGGCTCAGTCTTTTTTGATTCAGCTATGAGCTTTGGCATGATCCGATCCAAAAAGGTCGACTTGACCATATTGGGAGCCATGGAGGTTAGCGACCAGGGGGATATCGCCAACTGGAAGATTCCCGGAAAAATGGTGAAGGGTATGGGTGGTGCTATGGATCTGGTGGCTTCCGCAAAAAACATCATCGTTGCCATGCAACATGTGAACAAAGCTGGAGAGTCGAAGCTATTGCCTCAATGCACCTTGCCGCTTACTGGTGTTCGTTGTGTTAAGCGTATCGTAACGGAGTTGGCGGTAGTGGATGTAACTGAAAGCGGATTTAAGCTTATTGAGCGAGCGCCCGGTATCAGCATCGAGCAAATTAAAAATGCAACGGCTGGTCGATTGGTTGTCGACGGAGATGTTCCTGAAATGGTCATTTGATTTTTCTGTACCTACATTGGGTACAACCATGGAACCATGGTCAGAATGATGATCATCATCAGTACGGTGATGAGTATTCCTGTTTTGAAAAAATCCATGAAACGGTAATTGCCCGGACCATAAACAAGAATACAACTTGGTTCGAAGGGTGTGATCAATGATACAGATGCACTAAGCATGACCGTTACCGCAAAGGTGAGCGGATTCACATCCAAGGTTTCAGCAGCATTGAGTGCAACAGGCAGCACCACCATCGCTGCAGCTGCATTGGACAAGGGCTGCGTGAGAAATACGGTTAGAAGTGCAAAGGCAGATAGTACAGCATAGGGCCCCCAATCTTGGAAAACGGAAATGATGTTGTCGGCAAGGTAAGAAGCCGTGCCTGTTTTCTCCATGGCTATGCCAAAGCTCGACATGCCACCGATGAGCACCAAAAGACTCCATTCGATTTTCGTGTAAGCCTCGTCAGGCTTTATGACCTTGAATAGTACGCATAGGAAGGCTGCTAACATGAATGCGATGGAGAGTGGTATCACCTCGATGGTGCCCAATACCAAGGCGGAAAGAAAGAAGCCTCCCGATAACAATGCATTTTTTTTATCGAACCGGTTGATACTACCCAGGTGATTGATGATGGTGAAGTCGCCTCTTTTCTGTCGGTATTCGATAGTGGACGCGGGTCCTTGCAGCAACAGCCTGTCTCCGATGCGTAACTGGATGTCTTGGATTTGCTCGGAGAAGGTTTGTCCATCCCGGTTCACCGCCAGTACAAGTAGACCGAACCTTCTTTTGAATTCCGCTTCCCTTATGGTCTGACCCACAAAGTCGTTTGAAGGCGTTACAAATACTTCAACAATTTTTATGTCTTCTGTAATCAGGTCCGCCTGCATATCGGCATCTCCTGAAATTTCGAACCCGTGGGTGTCACGCAAGCGAAGCAGCTCTTCGATGTTACCTTCTACCAGCAGTCGGTCGTTGGCTTCTATGGAGGAATAGCCATTGGCAATCGAATTCCGATTGTCGCGAATGATATTTAAAATCTTGAATCCATTTCTGCTGAGAATGGTGTCGCGGACTTTCGAATGCACCATGGTAGAGTTTGGAAGTATGGAAATTTCGGTGAAAAAGTGTTTTTGTTCCAGTTCACTCAACAGGTCGGGTGTTCTCTTGCCGGGAAGCATTCGGATTCCTATAAGTGACATGAATGCAATGCCAACAACCATAAGCGTTATGCCAATGATGGCGAAATCGAACATACCCAACACTGGAAAGTCGTGCTTGCGCAAGTATGCATTTACAGCGATGTTGGTGGAAGTGCCAATGATGGTGCAAGTGCCTCCGAGGATGGATGCAAATGCAAGTGGCATCAGGAGTTTGGAAGGACTGATTCGAAGCTTACGGGCAATCGCCATTACGGGCGAAACATACATTGCGGTAACGGTGGTGTTGTTCATGAAGGCCGAAGTCACTCCAACGGTCGACATGATATAGGTGGGCAACCATTTGATCCGTTTTCTTGGTATACGGATAAACTTCTCACCGATAAACTCAAGTATTCCTGCTTTCTGCATCGAGGCACTCACCACGAAAATGGAGGCCAACATGATGATGAAATCACTACCGAAACCTTTAAACGCTTCGGCTGGAGTGAGAATACCGATGCTGGTGAGAACAATAAGCAGTCCCACCGTAATGATATCAACGGAGAATTTCTCGCTGGCGAAAAGAATGATGGCTATGGCAAGCAGCCCCAATACGATTGCAATTTCCAATGCGCTCCGGTTTTAGAAGCTGTAAATTTATCAAAGTGGGGCTTATTCCGGTCAAGCCGGGATGAATATGCGAAAAAGAGTGATGTCGTTCGATGATTCCATCGAAATTTGTCCTCCGTGAGCCTTGATAATGTCGTTGCTGATGGACAACCCCAGTCCTACCCCTTCCCCAGTAGGCTTGGTAGTGAAAAAGGGTTCGAAAATCTTGGCGGCTGCAGAATCGGGTATTCCAAAGCCGTTGTCTGAAATTTCAACGAACAATCCTTTTGGAGCGAGCTTGGTTGCGATTTTAACCGTTGGGGTGTAATCGGCTCCGGAGTTCCTCCAGCGTTTATTGACTTCGTAAAACGCATTATTTAGGATATTGATGATCACCTTGGAAATGTCGCGTTTGATGATGACGGCTTTTGGAATGGAGGGGTCGAGGTCTTTTTCGGTGCGGACTGGGCATCCTGGAGAGTTGTTAGCCGAAGAGTAGCTTACCATGCTTAAGGACTGCTCACAAAGTTCGTTGATGTCGGCTTCTATGCTTTTGCCTTTTCCGGTGTTGCTGTGCATGATCATCGAGCGGATGATTGATTCGGCTCTTTGACCGTGGAAGAGAATTTTCTCCAAGTTGTTTCGCATCTCGGGGATGCCGGACTTCACATCACCGGGGTTCACTTGTGAGAGATCATCGGTCATTTCGAGACATATCTCAGCAAAGTTGTTGACGAAATTCAATGGATTGTGCAGTTCGTGGGCCACTCCAGCTGTAAGACTTCCTAGGGAGGCCAATTTCTCCTGCATGATGAGTTGTTGTTGCGATTGCTTGATTCGACGGATGGCTTCCTCCAACTCGGCGTTTTTGCGCATCAACTCAGCTGTTCGTTCCTCAACTTGTTGTTCCAACTCTTTCTCACGGTTTTTGAGCTGCTCAACCATGAATCGGTTCAGCTTCCTCAGGCGACGGCTTAAAAACCCGATCAATTCAACCGTCATGCCCGGGAACATGTTGATGACTTCGAACAAATCGTTGCGAAGGATGCTTCCCGTAATGGTGGTAGTTATGGCTGTAACCGACATGGATCGTGGCTCGCGGTCTAGGATCGACATCTCGCCGAAAAATTCACCCTTGCCCAGTTTAGCCAATAAATGTTCGCGGTCGTGAATTTTTACATCCCCCGAAATGATGAAATACATGGTTACTCCCTCATCATCCTTGTTGATGATCGTTTGTCCTGGTTGGAAGGTGTCAATCTCCATCCGTGAGGCCAATTCGCTAACCATCTCAGGCGTCACCCTGCGAAACAGGGTAGAGGCCTCTAAGGTCTTGATTAGCATTTGGTGTAGGGACAGCTCCTCGGACATGGGAATTGACTGGGTCTATTGAATTGCTTGCGAAAGATAGTAATAAATGCCTGTTATTGCCAACGGCTATTTCAAGGGTCAGGATTTTCGCAGATGTTGCATGATTTTGCCTGCAAAAATGAAACTGTCGAGCTCGGGTACTCCGGAATGGAGGATTTGTTCATTGTTTCCCGACCACCATTTGCGCCCTTTGTGGATGAAAAGGATATTTTCCCCCATGGTCATCACCGAATTCATATCGTGGGTATTAATGACCGTAGTGGTTTGGTATTCTTCGGTGAGTTCCATAATAAGCTCATCGATGACAATGGAGGTTTTGGGGTCGAGTCCAGAATTGGGCTCGTCGCAATAAAGGTACTTGGGATTCATGGCTATGGCCCGTGCAATGGCCACACGCTTCTTCATACCTCCGCTGATTTCGGAAGGATAAAGGTTGTTGGAGGAGGGTAGGTTCACCCTTTGTAGACAAAAGTTGGCACGGTCAATCCGTTCTTCGGGTGACATCTCCGACAGGATCGTGAGTGGAAACATCACATTCTCGAGTACGGTCATACTGTCGAACAAGGCTCCGCCTTGGAAGAGCATGCCTATTTCTCGGCGAATGGGTTTGCGTCCGTCGAAATCGAGTTGGGAGAAATTGCGGCCATCGTATTCGATGGAGCCACTGTCTACTTCGAAGAGCCCGACCAGGCATTTCATCAGCACGGTTTTGCCCGATCCCGATCCACCGATGATGAGGTTGACCTTTCCCTTCTCGAAACGATGAGAGACATTTTCAAGGATTTGTTTTCCTTCGAAACCTTTCGATATGGACTTCACCTCAATCATGCAAGAATCAATTGGGTTAGGATGTAGTCGAAAATCAGGATCAACACGCTGCTATGAACAACGGCCCGCGTACTGGCTTGTCCTACTTCCAAAGCTCCTCCCGAAGTGTAGTATCCTTGATAAGTGGAAATGGATGTGATCAGGTAGGCAAACACCACGGTTTTGATCATGGCGAATGTGACATTGAAGGGAATAAATTGATATCGAATGCCACGGATGTACTCCGCAGAAGGAATTACACCCGACAATTCTCCGGCCACCCATCCGCCACCGATACCAACAAACATGCTGATGAGTACCAGAAAAGGTGTGATGAAAATGGCAGCAATGAGCTTGGGCATAACCAGGTAGCCGGTTGCGTTGATGCCCATGATTTCGAGTGCGTCTATCTGCTCCGTTACCCGCATGGTTCCGATTTCGGAGGCCATGCTTGATCCAACCTTGCCTGCAATTACCAGCATGATGATGGTAGGGGAGAATTCGATGATCATGGAGTCGCGCGCCACCACACCAACCACATACAATGGAACCAACGGGTTAACCAGGTTGTAAACGGTTTGAATGGTAATTACGGCACCCATGAAAACCGAAATAAGCGTAACGATTCCCAATGATGATACACCAATGGAAACCATTTCATCCAATATCCTCCGTCGGTAAACAGCGTATTTCTCTGGTTTCCTGAAAATGGAAGCCATGAAAAGCCAATATCGTCCTAGGTCAGCAAGAATCCTCATGCGTTGTCGTTCTTCAAAAGTAAGTATATTTGGTCTTAGGGTTGCCTAACCTGTTTGACCGCATTCCCAATCGTTATGAAAATCAAAAAACTCTTTTTCCTCGGACTAATCTTTTCTATGATAGCTTTTTCCTTTTCGGGATGCAGTGCCAGCAAAGGAAGAGGTTGTGATTGTCCCTCGTTTGGCCGATGATCGGTTTCACATAGCCTAAAAACCAGCTCGTGCCAACCATGAATTTATTGGGTTGTCTCCACTAACTTTGAGGTCTTTAGTTTGTAATTAATCTAAATAAATAGGTTTCTTATGTCCGTTGAAAGTAATTCATTGTCAAGCATATCGGTTGGCAAACAGGTTCGAATCAAGTCTTTTTCAGATGATTTGATCGAGTTGAAAATGCTTGAAATGGGCGTAGTTCCTGGTGAATTAGCTGTTGTTGAACGCATTGCGCCAGCAGGCGATCCGTTGGTTATCCGCGTAAGCGACTCTTTGATTGGAATACGAAAAGCTGAAGCCAGCCAGATTTGGGTTCAACAGGAAAATTAAGAAACCACTTTTTAAAGGCTGCTGTGGAAGATAAGGTTATCAAAGTTGCGCTTGCTGGAAACCCCAACGCGGGGAAGTCTACGCTCTTCAATCGGCTTACGGGACTCAACCAGAAGATTGCCAATTTTCCGGGTGTTACCGTAGAGAAGAAAAGTGGTGATTTCGTTTGTGGCGATAAAAAATTTCAGGTACTCGATTTACCAGGCACCTACTCACTGTATCCCAAAACTCCAGAAGAATGGATCACCACTGCTGTGCTGTGTGATGAGTTGGATCCCTCATTCCCTGATCTTACACTGATCGTAACCGATTCCACCAATATCAAAAGGAGTTTGTTTTTCGCCTCTCAGGTTGCCGACCTGGGTAGGCCCTGTATTTTGATCTTGAATATGGTGGACATGTTGGAGGGGCGTGGTGAGAAGTTGAACCCCGACATCATTTCTCAAAGGCTTCGCATTCCAGTGGTGATGATGAATGCGCGCGACGGACAAGGAGTGGAGGAGTTAAAGCAATTGATGTGTGGCGAACTATCAGCGTCCGGTTCGGAATTCAATGCGGTGCCCGAATCCGCAATTGAATTGGTGTCGCTCATCAAAACAGATTTACCTCATCTAACCGATTACGCGTCGTTTCAAATTATCATGGACCCCGGCGTCAAGGCACCGGTGAAGGAGTCCACCAGGACGAGAATCGACCGGCTTAGATCCACCGAAGGTTATTCCTCAGTCAAATTGCAGTCGGCTGAAACCCTTTCGAGATACGAGAAGGTTACCTCCATATTACCCGAGGTGCTCACCAAATCGCAAGCATCCGGCACCAACCATCAGAAGATCACTCGTAAGTTCGATGATGTTTTGATGCACCCTGTGGGTGGGTACCTTTTCTTCCTTGCGGTGATGTTCGTGATGTTCCAAGCGGTATTTGCTTGGGCTTCGGCTCCTATGGATCTTATTGATACATTTTTCGCTTGGTTGGGTTCCGAAGTAAGCCGAGCCATGCCCGATGGCGTCTTACAAAACTTGCTTGTTGATGGTGTGTTGGCCGGTTTGGGCGGAGTGGTAATCTTCATTCCTCAAATAGCATTGCTCTTCTTTTTCATTTCCGTGTTGGAAGATACAGGCTATATGGCTCGTGTCAGTTTCATCATGGATAGGTTGCTGCGCCGTTATGGTTTGAACGGTCGGTCGGTCATTCCAATGATCAGCGGTGTGGCTTGTGCGGTGCCTGCGATTCTTTCGGCTAGGACAATTGCCAATCGGAAGGAGCGACTCATCACTATGTTCGTTACTCCGCTTATGAGCTGCTCGGCGCGACTGCCTGTGTATGCCTTGCTGATAGCTTTGGTTATACCTGACGCATCGGTATTCGGTTTGCTAAACCTGCAAGGATTGGTGCTCATGGGATTGTATTTAATTGGTGTTGTAGCGGCACTTGCTTCGGCTTGGGCTATGAAATACATATTAAAGTCGGAGGAGAGATCCTACTTCATTATGGAGCTTCCGGTTTATCGCTTGCCAAGGTTCCGCAATGTATTGCAGGTAATACTCGACAAGGTGAAGGTTTTCATCATGGAGGCGGGGAAAGTAATCGTAGCCATCTCAGTAGTGCTTTGGGCCTTGGCATCTTATGGTCCGGGCGACAGGTTCGATGAAATTGGAACCGAATTGGAACAGGTTGATCCCTCTGACCATCGTTATACGGAATTGTCGGCCGAAAAACTGAAGTTGAGTTATGCGGGTCGCATTGGCAGTGCCATCGAGCCAGTGTTGGAGCCTCTTGGCTTTGATTGGAAAATCGGAATTGCTTTGGTGACAAGTTTTGCCGCCAGGGAAGTATTCGTTGGAACCATGTCAACCATTTACAGCGTAGATGGCGGCGAGGAGGATGTGATGACCATACGGGAGAAGATGCGCAACGAGGTAAACCCAGTTACCCTCAAGCCCCGATATGATTTGGCTACGGGCGTAGGTCTAATGCTCTTTTATGCTTTCGCCTTACAGTGCATGAGTACCTTGGCGGTGATGAAGCGGGAGTCGGGTGGCTGGAAGTGGCCTTTGGTACAATTTCTTTTCATGGGTTTATTAGCATATTTTTCAGCTCTGATTGTGCATGTGTCCTTCAGCTAATCAACATGAACATCTCCGAACTCGAATCATCACTTTTAAAATATGTGCCATCAGGTTCGCTCGATACCTGTATTCAATGGATTGTTGACCATCGCATCTCCATGCGCATCACCAAATCGCGCAACAGCAAGTATGGCGATTATCGTCCGCCTGACGGACCTTTGGGCCATCGCATTTCCGTTAACCACGACCTAAACAAATATGCTTTCCTGATCACCTTCACCCACGAGGTTGCCCATTTGATAACATGGTCCAAGCACAAGTATCGTGTAGATCCTCATGGAATGGAGTGGAAGTCCAACTTCAAGAAATTAATGACGCCCTTTTTCAGGATGGGGGTTTTCCCCAAAGATCTGGTGGAGGCCGTTCAAGGGTATCTCGACAACCCGGGTTCGTCGAGTTGTAGCGATTTAAACCTGATGCGTGCGCTTTCGCGATACGACCGCAGAGCTGATGCCTGGACTTTGTTGGAGGAATTGGAGCACGACACCCTTTTTCGCACCCGTTCTGGGATGGTTTTTCGGAAGGGACGCAAGATGCGCAAGAATTATTGCTGCATGTGTGTTAAAACCCGACAGGAGTATACGGTGAATCCAACCACCGAAGTCCAAAAGGTGGATCCTACGGCAGCCCGTAAAACCGGCAAATAAGAGTTTATTGGCACGCCCTTTTTCTTGCCCAATTCCTAAATTTGAACAGTGGGAGCGCATCGTCATCCCCATCCAAAAAAAGACCCAATGACCCTTGCCGCAACCTCCCTCGACCATACGGTATCGGATATGGCCGAGACCCTGATAGGCTCTGAAATCATCCGACAGGCCAATGAAGTCAATGAAAAGATTCGCAACGGACAGAAAATTTACAATCTGACCATTGGCGATTTCGATCCTTCGATTTTCCCCATCCCTTCCCAGTTGACAGAAGCCATCATAGAGGCTTACCGTAAAGGGCATACCAACTATCCTATGGCCAGCGGTGTGCCTGAGTTGCGGAAATCGGTAAGTGGCTTTATCAAGGAAACTCAACATCTCGAATATGCCCCCGATGATATCCTCATCTCGGGTGGTTCGCGGCCATTGATTTATGCTGTATTCAAAACACTGATTGACCCCGACGATAAAGTCGTTTTTCCTGTTCCCTCTTGGAACAATAACCACTACTGTCATTTGTCTGCTGCCCAAGCCATCATGGTGGAAACAACCGCTGAGAGCAATTTCATGCCTGTTGCCGATCAACTTCGTCCTTACATCCGCGAAGCGCGCATGCTAGCCTTGTGCAGCCCACTGAACCCAACTGGAACGGTGTTCTCCAAAGAAGCTCTCTCTGATATTTGTCAGATGGTGGTTGATGAAAATAAAAGAAGAGCGGGCCACGAGAAGCCGTTATACATCATGTATGATCAGGTGTATTCAGTGCTGTGCTTCGGTGGAACGAAGCATTACGATCCGGTGACTCTATTCCCCGAACTGCGTGATTACACGGTATGCATCGACGGCATGTCGAAGTCGTTCGCAGGCACCGGCATTCGCGTAGGATGGGCTTTCGGTCCTCAGTATATTATCGGTAAAATGCGTTCCATCCTTTCCCATGTAGGTGCTTGGGCTCCCAAGGCGGAGCAGGTGGCTGCAGCATCTTATCTGTCCAACCACGCAGCGGTGCAAGAGTTCCTAGGCGGATTTTTAACTGCTATCAACGAACGACTCGTTACTTTCTACAATGGGTTTATGGAATTGAAAAAGGATGGTTATCGTGTGGAAGCCATAGCCCCGCAGGCGGCCATTTATCTAACGGTTCGATTCGATTTGAAAGGAATGCGTACCAAGGATGGTCATGTTCTTGAGAATAACCACGACATCACTAATTTTCTTTGCGATGAGGCAGGTGTGGCCATTGTGCCTTTCTCTTCTTTTGGCTCTTCCGTAAACGATACATGGTACCGGGTTTCTGTTGGTGTGGCGAAAACAAACGACATCCCGGTAATGCTGGGTCAAATCAGAAAGGCTCTAGAAAGCTTGTCTTAATTGCTGATTATCAGCTATTTGATCGATTGTCAAAGGTTTTTTCTACCTTTGCGCAAAATTTCGGCAGGGTTCGTTTTTCGGTCCTACCACAACAATCCCCATGAAGCATAATTACTGCGTTATAATGGCCGGCGGAATCGGTAGTCGATTTTGGCCCATGAGCCGTAATGCTTACCCCAAGCAGTTTCTCGATATTCTTGGAACAGGTCGTTCCTTGTTGCAGCAAACATATGATCGGTTCAAAGCCATTTGTCCGGAGGAGCATATATTCGTTGTTACAAACGAGGCGTACACTGAAACGGTAAAGACACAGCTACCTAATTTGGGATACAACCAGATTCTGTCTGAGCCGCATCGAAAAAACACCGCTCCATGCATTGCATACGCTGCTTACAAAATTGCATCGATGGATCCGGAAGCCCGTATGGTGGTTGCTCCCAGCGATCATCTCATCACCAACGAAGCAGAGTTTCAGCGGGTGTTATTGCAGGGTTTGGATTTTTCGGCCAACCGCGACAGTCTCATTACCCTGGGCATTCAACCTAGTCGTCCCGATACTGGATACGGCTACATTCAATTTGTTGAGGATCCCAGCATTCCCAATAACGAGGTTTACAAGGTGAAAACTTTCACCGAGAAGCCCGACTTGAACATGGCGCAGTTTTTTCTGCAATCGGGGGAGTTTTTATGGAACGCAGGAATTTTTCTTTGGAATGTATCATCCATTCGCAATGCCATCGCCAAGCATCTTCCCGAGATGGATGGTTTGTTTGGAGAGGCTGCTACCCGTTTTGGCCAGCCCGATGAATACGAGGCTGTAAAAACAGCATACGAGCAGTGTACCAATATCTCCATCGATTTTGGTGTGATGGAAAAGGCCGACAATGTGTATGTCATTTCAGCTGATTTCGGTTGGAGTGATTTGGGAACTTACGGCAGCTTGTATGAACACATACCGCATGATGGGCATGACAATGCCGTTGTGGGAAAGAATGTGATGCTGTACGACTCCAAAAACTGCATGGTGAATATGCCCAAGGACAAGCTGGTGGTTCTTCAGGGTTTGGAAGGCTACATCGTAGTTGAATCTGAAGGCGTGTTGCTGGTATGCAAAAAGCAGGACGAACAACAAATAAGGCAATTTGTAAACGATGTGAAGCTCAACAAGGGCGAAAAGTTCGTTTGATCAGGACTTCCGTTTGTATTTTCGGAACCAACTTCCCAATTTCATTTGTATTACTCCGAAAAAAGCCTCGCGGAAAATACGGGTGCTCATTTTTGATTCTCCCTCTTGGCGGTCGGTGAAAATGATGGGAACCTCGACAATATTGTATCCCAGTTTCCATGCGGTGAATTTCATTTCGATTTGAAACGCATATCCCATGAATCGGATGTGATCGAGTTCTATGTTTTCTAAAACGGTTCGATGGTAGCACTTGAAACCGGCGGTGGCATCCTTCACGGGCATACCTGTGATGATGCGTACATACACCGATGCATAATAGGACATGATTACACGACCGATGGGCCAATTGACCACATTCACTCCTTTGATGTATCTGGAACCTATAGCTACATCGGCTCCGTTTTCCTTGCAGCTTTTGTACAAGCGCACCAAATCAGAGGGGTTGTGTGACATATCGGCATCCATTTCGAATATGAATTGGTAATCGCGCGACAACGCCCATTTGAAACCATGTATGTAAGCTGTACCCAATCCGAGTTTTCCTGCACGCACCTCCAAATGAATGCGTCCGGGGAATTGGCTCATGAGGTTTCTAACGATATCGGCAGTACCATCGCTGGAATTGTCGTCTACCACCAGAATGTCGAAGGGTTGGGGTAAAGACATCACCGCGCGTGTTACCGTTTCGATGTTCTCGCGCTCGTTGTAGGTTGGTATGATGACTAAGCCGTCGGCCACTTTATAAATATGGGTATTACATTTTTAAAATCCACGCAAACACCAAAGGAGCCACAATAGTAGCATCCGATTCGATGATGAATTTCGGAGTTGTTATATCCAGTTTTCCCCAAGTTATTTTTTCATTGGGTACGGCGCCAGAGTAGGAGCCATAGCTGGTGGTAGAGTCGGATATTTGGCAGAAATAGCTCCAAAATGGAACATCATGCATTTCCATATCCTGATACAGCATAGGAACAACGCAAATCGGGAAGTCGCCAGCGATGCCACCTCCAATTTGGAAGAAACCGATTCCTTTACCGGCTGAATTTTTGATGTACCAGTCGGCCAGTGTGGTCATATACTCAATGCCCGACTTCATCGTGGATGGTTTCAATTCACCTTTGATACAATAGGAGGCGAAGATGTTCCCCATGGTGCTGTCTTCCCAGCCTGGAACGATGATGGGGAGATTTCTTTCGGCGGCAGCCATCATCCAGGAATCTTTCACATCGATCTCATAATGTTCTTTCATGACACCGGAGAGCAACAGTTTGTACATGTATTCGTGTGGGAAATACCGTTCACCTTTGTCGTCGGCATCTTTCCAAAGCTTGAAGATATGCTTTTGAATTCTTCTGAAGGCTTCCTCTTCAGGAATGCAAGTATCGGTTACGCGGTTGAAGCCGTTCTCCAACAAGTCCCATTCTTCTTGCGGACTCAAGTCGCGGTAGTTAGGAACACGCTTGTAGTGAGAGTGGGCAACCAGGTTCATAATGTCTTCTTCGAGGTTGGCTCCGGTACAGGATATGATGTCCACTTTACCTTGGCGGATCATTTCAGCAAGCGAGATGCCTAGCTCGGCGGTACTCATGGCACCTGCCAGTGTGATCATCATCTTGCCGCCTTCTGCCAGATGTGTTTCATACCCTTTGGCGGCATCCATCAAGGCGGCAGCATTGAAATGTCGGTAATTGTGTTCGATAAATCGCGATATCGGGCCTCTTTCCATAAATCCTAAGTAATTAAAAATGAATCGCAAATTTAGCAAAATCGCCGGTAATCGCTTTGTGCTGTAAGTCAACGCAATCCCCGTGTATGTTCGTACCTTTGCGGTGAAATTTCTTACCATTTATGATTCTCCCAGTAGTGGCATACGGACATCCGGTTCTCAAGAAGAAGGCGGTCGACATTGCACCCGACCATCCTGGTTTGGCGGAGTTGATTGCTTCTATGTTCGAAACCATGTACCACAGTGTAGGTGTAGGGTTGGCTGCTCCACAGGTGAATCACTCCATCCGTCTTTTCGTGGTGGATGGAACACCTTATGCCGATGAGGACAAAAGGTTGGATGGTTTCAAAAAGGTTTTCATCAATGCACATATTGTTGAAGAGCAAGGAAAGAAATGGCGCACTGAGGAAGGTTGTTTGAGTATTCCTGGAATCAGGGTGGATGTGGAACGGCATCCGGAAATTTTGATTCGCTACCAGGATGAGCATTTCGTGCGGTTTGAGGAAAAGTTCGACGGTTTTGCCGCACGCATCATTCAACATGAGTACGACCATTTGGAGGGAGTGCTAATTACCGACCGCATAAGTCCTTTGCGCCGCCAAATGCTCAAGGGTCGCCTCAACGATATATCTGCCGGTCGTGTACACACCGATTACAAAATGCGATTTAACCGCTGATTCAAATCAAATATTTTTTATGGCTCAACATTTACTTTTCACCTTATGAGGATTTTCCTGATCGGTTACATGGGTTCCGGAAAAACCACCGTAGGAAGAAAAATGGCATCATTGCTCGACTCCAACTTTGTTGACCTAGATACGCGGATTGAATCCACAACAGGTAAAACCATCACCGAGTTGTTTGATTCCGGTGAAGATGCCTTTCGAAAGCTAGAGCGTGAAACCCTTATGGGGATTTCCAAAGATCCCAAGCTCGTATTAAGTACTGGAGGGGGAACGCCTTGTTTTCACGACAACATGGAATGGATGAATGAACAGGGTGTAACGGTTTATCTCAAACTGGATCCCTTGTCACTCTTCCACCGTTTGCGTGCCTCTAAGCGACCACGACCTTTGATTGCCGGAAAAAGTGATGACGAGCTTTTGGATTACATACACAAAAGTCTCACCGAACGCGAGTTGCATTACCGCAAGGCAAAATATCAAGTGAAGGGCGAGAATCTGGATGTGATGTCGCTTGTGAACAATATCCTCTTCGGAGAGCGTCAGCTCAAATAAACAGCTTCTTCGTCACCGAACTCCAGACTCACATGTTCCTGAAATGTGGTGGAGAGTGTCATGCCTACGAAATCGGCCATGATCGGGTAGCGCCTGTGATCGCGGTCAACCAAAAGTACGGTGCGTATTTTCATCGTATCTACTTTCAAAATCCCTTTCAGCGAGTAGATGAGTGTTTTTCCTGAGTTGAGCACATCGTCAATCAACACGATGGATTTGCCGGTTAACTCCTGTATGTCGCAACTCAGTTCAATTGTGTTGCCTACGGGATTGTTTTTGTCGATGCGCAAGCGAACCAATCTCGGATTCAAATCGCAAATAGCATTTATTTTTTCCAAAAGCCGTTCTGCCAATTGGTATCCGTTACCATGTATTCCAACTAGCACCACATCTCCACCATTGTTGGCATTGTCTTCGTAAATCTGAAACGCAATGCGATCGATCCGTTGGGCAATTTGCGTAGCGTTCAATAGGAGGGTCTTCGTTTTTTCCATGGGATGCTTAGGGATATGCGACGGGTATGCGGCCCCCGCTTTTGTAGTATTTCGAATAATAGGGTTCATCGAGTCGACTCACGATGACGCCGTTTTTTACACTTGCATGAACAAATTTGCCTTCACCGATGTAGACACCCACATGCGAAACGGTGTATTTGGGATTGATACGGAAGAAGACCAAGTCACCTTCTATCAAATCGTTTTTATCAATCAGGCTAATGCGTTTGAAAATATGCTCGCATCCACCAGCAATGGGCGTACAGTAGATACTGGAGTAAACTTGGTTGGCAAAGCCCGAGCAGTCGATTCCTTTCTTACTGTTGCCCGCATATTTGTAGGGTGTACCCAGCCAAGGCTCCATAAAAGCGAATAGGGCGGACTCACGGATGGAGTCGGGGTTCACACCAAAGACCTGGCCGAAGTAGTTTCTCATGTAATGCTCACTTCCTATGGCTTCGTTTTCGCGGAATGCCAACGATTGTGAGGCTACCGCTTGCGGTGCTACCCAAAGCAGAATAAAGATGAGTCGTTTGAGGGATGCCATGATGTAAATTTATCAAATCGTATCCAATGTGTGATACGGACTAGCGTAACTCCATGAGCGCCACATTCTCTACATGGTCTGTATGTGGAAACATATCTACCGGCTGCATTTCCACCAAGCGGTATTTTTCCTGTAGCAAGGCCATGTCGCGAGCTTGGGTCGATGGGTTGCAGCTTACATAAACGATGCGTTTGGCTCCCGATTCCAATATACGTTTGACCACATCACCATGCATGCCTGCCCGCGGTGGATCGGTAATGATTACATCGGGTTGGCCATGCGTGGCAATGAATTCGGAAGTGAGCACATCTTTCATATCGCCTGCGAAAAACGAGGTGTTGTGAATGTTATTCAATTGCGCATTCAGCATGGCGTCGTCGATGGCTTCTTTGACATATTCCACACCGACTACTTTTTTCGCTTGCGCGGATATAAAGCAGGCGATGGATCCCGTGCCCGTGTAGAGGTCGTAAACGATTTCATTTCCGGTGAGCCCTGCATAATCGCGAGTGATGCGATATAGTTTGAGGGCTTGTGCCGTATTGGTTTGAAAAAAGGATTTTGGACTGATGCGGAAAACCTGCTCTTCCAACGATTCGTTGATGTGGTCTTCGCCGTAGAATACAACCGTATTCTGGTCGTGTATTGTATCGTTGCGTTTGGTGTTAACCACATATTGCAACGATCGAATCCATGGAAACGCATCGCGTATCGCTTCCATGAGCGATTGTCTTTTCACGGAGTCATCTTCACCAAAAACCACAATCACCATCCATTCATCCTTCGATGTGTTTCGAATAACCAGGTTTCGCATGAGTCCGCCATGGTTTTTCAAGTCGTAGTAGGTATAGTTGTTCTCCAGTGTATAGCTGCGGACAAACTTTCTGATTTCGCTGGAGCGGGAATCTTGAAGCCAACAAGTGTCTATATCCAAAACCTTGTTGAACTTGCCTGGAATGTGAAAGCCGAGTCCCAACATTTGTCGAGGGCCTTCGTGGTTCATCTCCGAGTTCAATAGGTACCTCTTGTTGGTGAAGGTGAATTCCATTTTATTGCGGTAGTGCTCGGTTTGTGCGCCTCCTACAATAGGTTTCATGGCGAATTCTTCGAATCCGCCGATCCGCCGCATCGCATCCACAACGGTTTTTTCCTTGAATTGAAGTTGTGCAGAATAAAGGGTGTGTTGTCGTTTACAACCTCCACAGAGTCCGAAATGTTCGCATTTGGGTTCGATGCGATGGGGTGATGGGGTAATTATGGTTTCAACGCGACCCTCGTCAAACGACTTGGATCGTTTATAAACGGTTACATCCACCACATCGCCGGGCACGGCACCTTCTACAAAAACGGCTTTGCCTTCATATCTGCCAATACCCCGACCTTGGTCGGCAATGTCTACAATGGTGATTCCTTGGAGCAATGGGTTTTTCATCCCTGCAAAGGTATCTAAAACCAACTCCATCAGCCAATTGTTGCCATGGTGTTCGTTTTGAGATTACTCTTGTCCGCCGTATCTTTGTTTTATCAATATCGAATGTTATGATCACTCATCTTACCGCTGCTGAAGCCATGGCTCTGGAGGACCGATATGGAGCCCATAATTATCATCCATTGCCGGTAGTGTTATCGCGTGGAGAGGGTGTTTTTCTGTGGGATGTGGATGGAAAGCGCTACTTCGATTTCTTGTCGGCATATTCTGCCGTAAACCAAGGGCATTGTCATCCCCGTATCATTCGTGCTTTACAGGATCAGGCCGGTCGGTTGACACTTACTTCAAGGGCATTCCACAACGATTTACTTGGGCAATACGAGGAGTTTATGTCTGGGCTTTTTGGCTATGATAAGTTACTGCCCATGAACACAGGAGTTGAGGCGGTTGAAACGGCCGTTAAGTTGTGCAGGAGATGGGCATACGAGGTAAAAGGATTGCCGGTTGACAAGGCTCTTATTGTAGTATGTGAGGGAAATTTCCACGGTAGAACCATGACAGCGGTTTCCGCCTCTGTGGATCCCGATTCGCGCCGCAACTATGGCCCTTATTTACCCGGATTCAAAGTGGTGCCCTACAACGATGTGGCCGCTTTGGAGAAAGCGTTGGATGATCCC
>JBKCHO010000024.1:0-2485 GCA_046302815.1 Bacteroidota bacterium
TATATGTCCATATTCATTTATGGCACCCAGGTTTTGAGGGGCGTCATGGAGGAGAAGTCCAACCGCATCGTGGAGGTCATCATCTCATCTGTGAAGCCATTTCAATTGATGTTGGGAAAGATCGTTGGTATTGCCCTAGTAGGATTAACACAATTCCTGTTATGGATTGTTTTAACCTTCACCTTTAGCTCCGTTGCCACATCCTTGTTTGTTGATTCCAACCAAATTGAACAGCAAATGCAACAACAGGTTACCCCCCTTGGTACACCTATCGATAAGAGCAGTGGTGTTCCAACGGCAAGTCAGATGGAAACTGGAGTTGAGAAAGTTTTTGATATGGTAGGATCCATCAACTTCCCGTTGATATTGGGAACTTTCCTCTTTTATTTTCTTGGCGGCTACCTTTTGTATGCATCACTCTTTGCAGCCATAGGCTCTGCAGTCGATAGTGATTCCGATGTGCAACAATTCATGCTCCCTGTGACCATACCCATGATTTTGTCTTTCGTGGTAGCACAAAATGTGATGCAAAGTCCCGATAGCACATTGGCGTTTTGGTTTTCCATGATTCCGCTCACATCACCGATCATCATGTTGGTTCGAGTGCCTTTTGGAGTTGAGGCTTGGGAGCTTGTTTTGTCGATGGCATTGTTGGTAGGCGGATTCCTGTTCACCACCTTTCTTGCCGGCAAGATCTACCGCACTGGAATTCTACTCTACGGAAAGAAGGTAACCTGGAAGGAGTTGGGTAAATGGCTTTTTTATAAATCGTAAGCCATGCAAGTTTTATCAAAAAAATCCAAAGCTGTACGCAAGGCGGTTGTGGATTTTGGTACCAACACATTTCATTTGTTGGTTGCGGATGTGTATGAAGACGGAACTTTCAGGAAGCTGTTGCATCGGAAAATCACGGTCAAGCTCGGACAAGGTGGCATACACAATGGCGTAATCGCTCCCGCGGCATTAAAGCGCGGCCTGAAGGCCGTGGCTGCATTCAGGAAGGATTTGAATCGGCTCAAGCCTACGAGCATACAAGCCTTCGGCACTTCCGCCATACGGGATGCCTCCAACGGCAAAGACTTCTCACGCGTCGTACAAAACGATTTCAAAATAAAATTGCAAATCATCAATGGTGATCGCGAGGCGGAACTGATTTCAATCGGTGTTAGGAAAGCCGTTCCCGACTTGGTGCCTTGTTATGTGATCATGGACATCGGCGGAGGCAGTACCGAATTTATCATCATCCGAAACAACAAACCCGTTTGGAAGCATAGCTATAAGTTGGGCTCTTCATTTCTCTTGGAGCACTACAAGCCGTCCGATCCTTTGTCTAAAACGGATTTGCGTAACATGGAGCGACATTTCACCACTTCGTTAGAGGGATTGTTTGCTGCTATGGATAAATACCAACCAAAACTGTTGGTGGGCTCTGCAGGCTCTTTCGAGACCTTTGCTAGCATGATCCGTTACCGTTTCCCAAGCAGTGGCAGGCATTATGGTAAGAAGTCACACCCGATTGATGTGAGGCAATTCCGCGAGCTCAATAACATACTGGTAGCATCCAGCCATGCACAGCGGATGCAGATGCGCGGACTCTTGAAAATGCGTGCCGACATGATTGTGCCCGCTTCCATTTTACTTAACTTCGTTTTGAAGAAATCGAAAATCAAGCATATGATTTTGTCATCCTACTCGTTGAAGGAGGGTGCCTTGTTAATCTGAACCATCCAGCCATGCCGAAAATACTCATCATCGACGACGAACGCAGCATCCGCAATACGCTCAAAGAGATTCTTACCTATGAAGGCTTTGAAGTCAGCGAAGCGCAAGACGGCATGGAAGGGCTGAAAGCCGTGGAGAAAGGTAAGTTTGATGTGATTCTTTGTGATATCAAAATGCCCAAGATGGACGGCATTGAAGTGCTGGAAAAAATACAAGAGTTGGCGCCCGAAACACCGGTGGTCATCGTATCTGGCCATGGCAACATCGACACCGCCGTGGAGGCCATCAAGAAGGGCGCATTCGACTACATTGCCAAGCCACTCGACCTGAATCGCACCTTGGTGACCATACGCAATGCCATGGACCGCTCCACCTTGGTGCATGAAACCAAAGTGCTCAAGAACAAGATTTTCAAAACGCAGGACATTGTAGGTGAGACCGAACCCATCAAGCAAATAAAAGCGATGATTGAGAAGGTGGCACCCACCGAAGCACGGGTATTGGTAACAGGTGGCAATGGCTCGGGCAAGGAGTTGGTGGCACGATGGATCCATGAGAAGAGCAACCGTTCCGCATCCCCATTGGTAGAAGTCAACTGCGCCGCTATACCTTCAGAGCTTATCGAAAGCGAACTGTTCGGACACGAGAAGGGTTCCTTCACATCGGCCATCAAGCAGCGCATCGGTAAGTTCGAACAAGCCAACAACGGCACTTTGTTTTTGGATGAGATTGGTGATATGAGCCTATCGGCACAAGCCAAGGT
>JBKCHO010000025.1:0-16512 GCA_046302815.1 Bacteroidota bacterium
AATCATTGGTGGCAAAGAAATTGATGTTAGGGATTTTGAATCCATGGTTGATCAATTCGTAGAGAACTATAAAGCCAATACAGGTAACCAAACCGTGGACCAAACCGCTTTGGAATCTTTAAGGGAGCAGGCTTGGAACCAACTCCTCACCAAGGAAATCATGGAAGTTCAATACCATAAAGCTGGTATCGAGGTAAGCCCCGACGAACTCTTCGACATGATTCAAGGCAAAAACCCACATCCACAGATTCGAGATGCTTTCAAAGATCCTAAAACAGGAGAATTCTCACCATCAAGCGTCATCCAATTCCTGAAAAATATGGATAGCGACGCAACTGGAAAGACAAGGACCCAGTGGTTGGTATTCGAAAAGTACCTGATGGAAGAGCGCGTTAAAGAAAAATACAACGAGATGGTCAAAAAGGGACTTTTCACCACCTCTGTTGAAGCCAAGATGCTAGCCGACTATCAATCAAAAAGCGCTAGCGTAAGATATGTAGATATGCTTTATTCATCTGTTGCCGACTCTACCTTGAAAGTTGAGGATAGCGAACTTATTGAATACTACAATGCCAACAAATCGGAGTTCGAGCAAGAAGCCTCTCGCAAACTTGAGTATGTGATTTTCGAGGTAAGCCCCTCCGCTGAGGACCGCGAAACCGCCCTCAAAGCCATCATGGATTTAAAAGGCGCCTTCGAAACATCAACTGATGATTCAAGCTTCGTGGCCTTGAATTCTGATTCACGCAGCGAAATCACCTACTTCAAAAAAGGAACCCTTTCCCCTGCCATTGATTCCATGTTTTTTGGAAGTGCCTCCACTGGAACTGTTGCTGGTCCGTATGAAGAAAACGGAACTTGGAAGTTGTCCAAGCTTGTCGCTTCTAAAAATATGCCCGACTCCATTAAAGTGAGTCATGCCTTGGTTGCATTTGTAGGAGCAGAAAGGTCAAATGCCACCCGTACCAAGGAAGAAGCCAAAGCCATGGCCGACAGCCTCTTCGATGTCATTAAAAAGGACGGAAAGGCTTATGATGATATTGCAAGGAACAAGTCGGACGATGCCACCGCATCTGCAAAGGCTGGAGATTTGGATTGGATTACCCGCTCCAGCCCAATGGATCCAAGATTTAAGGATGGCGCTTTTAACACTGCCTTGGGCACTGTTTCTTTGGTAGAATCGAACTTCGGCTTTCACCTCATTAAAGTAACTGACCAGACTGCCGCTGTTCCTCAAGCCAAAGTAGCTACTATCGACAGAAAAATCGCCCCTGGTTCGAAGACATTCCAATTGGCCTTCAGCAACGCCAACGAATTCGCGGCAAAAGCAAATACTCCGGAATTATTCGAGAAAACCATTACCGATAAAGGATACAACAAGCGCGTTGCCGATAATGTGAAAGAAGCAGATAAATTCATTGCTGGACTTGAGTCTCCCCGTGCCCTGATTCAATGGGCATACCAAAATGACAAAGGTGAAATTTCCAAAGTTTATGATTTTGGAAACCGTTATGTAGTAGCCCACTTGGCTGAAGTCAAAGAGAAAGGAGTAGCTCCCTTTGACCAAGCAAAAGAGCAGGTGAAAACGAAAGTCCTCACCGAGAAAAAAGCGGCTCAGTTCATCGACCAATTTTCGAAAGGCATCAAAGGCGGAAACATAGATCAGCTGGCTTCATCAAATAAGTTAACTGTAAAATCAGCCACTGGTGTGACATTCGCTTCCTCATACATCAATAATGTGGGTGTTGAGCCTGCATTTGTTGGAACCGTTTTCAGTACCGATCAAGGCAAGTTGTCTATGCCATTCAAAGGAGCTGTTGGAGTTTATGCCGTCGTGGTTGATAGCCTTTCCACACCTCCTACTCCTATGGATATCTCCACAGTGAAGAAACAAAGCGAAGATCAAATTGGTCAACGGTCCACTTATGAAGTGTTCAACGCTCTCAAAGAGAAAGCCAACATCACCGACAATAGAGGCAAATTCTATTGATTTTAACTTACCAAGTGTAGCACAATAAAAAAGGCATCCTTTGGATGCCTTTTTTATTTTCGATTTTCCATCTGCTCGACTCGAAACCCTACATCTGCAATTCCCTCCAAAGGGTCCTCCCTCATTGCCTGTATAAATTCAAACCTGTATCGACCAGAAACTGGAAAGTTAACCGCGCGCTTTATCAATACTGATTGGTCGTGTAAGTCGCCAACACCCGATCCTATCCATTCGCCTTCAGGTGTAGCCATCAAACATTCGATGGTATCTTTTACCAATTGTCCATTGGGAAATCGAGTGTTAACGAACAGATATAAGTTGCTATATCCATAGTTTCCCGTGTTGCGAATATTTACATAGAAATCGTAACCGGAAACCGTATCCTTGATGTCTATTTCAAAAACGGAGGGGGATTTCGAGCTCCAAGACGCGCCCTCTATCTTTTGATTTTGTTCAAAAAGCACCTTGGATCCGCAGGAGCCAAACAAAAAACAGCTAAACCCTATTGCAATTCCTAGCTTCAATTTCATTTTAACTTTCAGGGGATGTCCTTGGTGGAATTTGCCTAACCCTACCTCCTTTTGGAGCTGAGGGCGGCGCATCAACCTTGGGATTGGTTGGAGCCGGAGGTTTCGGTGGATTGGGCTGAGCGGATTGAGGCTTCGGTGGATTATTGGACTTGGTTTCCTGGGATGAACCCGGTTGTGTTCTTGGTGGTCTTGAATCTTGCCTTTGGCCTCCACTCCTTTGTTCACCTTGACGACCTGACTGCTGTCCACGCTGCCCCTGCCTCGCATTATCGTTATTCGACTTTGACTGTTCTGGTCTAGGGGCGTCTCTTCTGGGCTGATCACTCACGGGTTTATTCAAAGCTAAAGGAGGGTTGGATGTACCCTGTTCTCTCCTATCGCCACCTTGCTTCTTATTCTTATTCTTTTTCTTCTTTTTCTTCTTATCCATCATTCGGGTCAGACTATCTTGTCCAACCACATCAGCATAATCAACCGGCTTCTCTACCTCCTCATATTCGACAAATGAACCAAGGTCGGTAGGCTTTTCTCCTGACTTGTTCATTTGAATGATTTCCTTAACACGATCAACAGATAAGGCTATCCAATTATCAGACCCTGCTGAAGCCTCTCGATCATCATAACCGAACCACATAATGCGTTTGAGTATGTCCGTCTTGCGATGAGATGCAGGACTTTTCTGAGTTTGCAATACGGTTGATGCATCTGGAATATCCTTGATGGCTTCCATATAACTATCCAACTCATAATTCAGGCAGCATTTAAGCTTACCACATTGTCCAGCGAGCTTTATGGGATTCAAGGAGAGATTCTGGTATCTGGCAGCACTTGTAGAGACAATCTTAAAATCGGTCAACCATGTAGAGCAACACAACTCTCTACCACATGAACCTATACCACCCAAACGACTGGCTTCTTGTCTCATACCGATTTGCCTCATTTCAACCCGGACCTTGAATTCATCTGCAAGTCGCTTTATCAACTCTCGGAAATCTACCCTTTCATCGGCAGTGTAATAGAAAGTGGCCTTTTTACCATCGCCCTGATATTCCACATCACTAAGCTTCATTTTCAAATTCAACCGTAGAGCGATGGATCTGGCCTTGTGCATGGTCTCATGCTCCGTTGACTTTACAGACCGCCACTTCTCAATATCGGCTGGTTTTGCAATCCTATATAGTGCTTTGATCTGATCCGAGTTCTCGGTTAATTCATGCGCCTTTAATTGCAGCCTAACCAACTCTCCTGCTAGGGAAACTTCGCCAATGTCGTGGCCGGGATTGCCCTCTACGGCTACAATATCGCCTGTTTTTAAATCTAGGTTCTCGGTATTCCGAAAAAACTCTTTGCGACTTCCCTTGAAACGGACCTCAACGATGTTAAAAGGCTTATATCCATCGGGCAATACCATGTCCGATAGCCAATTATATACATTTAGCTTGTTACAACCACTTGTTCCACAAGTGCCATTATTGTTGCACCCTGGGGATGATTGACCGTCTGAAGTAGAGCATGAACTGCAACCCATAGCTTTTGAAAATATGACAGGCCTGATCAGGAAGTCCTGGGATTCAGGAGCATGTTCATTTTGAAAGACAAATCTAGCAATAATAAACGGGTATTGGCATTTCTCTCTACAGAGTAGGTCGCTTTGGATAACAATTCAGATATCTGCTCGACATTACCCACATGAATAAAACGGCTGAACTTACCAAAACCAGGCACAACAGAGTCGTCGAATCGAACCAATTGGCCTGCGCCAGCTGATGCAAGCATACATTCCCTGGCGGCATCGGAACAGAAAGAAAAAAACCTCTTCATGAATTCTTTACCCATCTTACCCGTTTCATCAATCCATATATTCAGATCGCTCCAAGCGTACTTATCATCTTTGGCAAAAAAAGGATTGTAGCATAAACGCATCCAATGCATAAACTCTGATTCCATACCACCAGATTTGCCATTAGAGAGGTCATGAGCCATGCGGATTGCGTCGCTAGTTTGTCCGGCAGAAATCCTGGAAATTCTTTCAGCTTGCTCCTGACTTAGAGTGAACATCGATGACAAAATCATGGATAGTTCCTTTAAATTGGGTCTAGGAACTCGAACCAACTGGGTTCGTGACAAAATGGTAGGTAAAAGCTGATCCCTATCCTCCGTAACCAGCAGAAAGACCGAACCCGGAGGCGGCTCTTCCAGAGTCTTCAATAGTTTATTTGAAGTCTCCTTACGCATTTTTTCAGGCATCCACATGATCAAAACCTTCCGGATCGATTCAAAAGATTTGAGACTCATCTTCCTCACAATATCATTGGCCTCCTCTGCGGAGATAAATCCCTGTTTGCTATCCACGCCAAGATGCTCGTACCAATCATCCAATCCCAAATGAGGATTTTCAAGAACAGCCTCTCTCCATTGCATCATGAAATCGGAGCTTTTAGGCTTTTCCTTGACTTTAGTGGTGGTGACTACAGGAAAGCTGAAATGAAGGTCTGGGTGAACCAGTTTATCATTTTTGAGGCAGGCGGGACATTGGCCACATGAATCGGTTTCCGATTTATTCTCACACATGAGGAAAGAGGCATAAGCCAGGGCCAATTTGAGACCATGGCTACCAACTACACCACTAAAAAGCTGTGCATGACTCACTCGATCCTCCAATACGGAGGAAATGAGTCTGGACTTAACATCCTGCAGGCCAATAATCTCGGAAAATCTCATATGCACTTTGATACAAAAATAACCACCGCCGAGCAGAAAAAAGCACTCCAAAGTGGTTCAAACCCTAATTTTGCGCATATGAAAACTGTCAACGATTTCAACTTCAGTAACAAGAAGGTTTTGGTCAGAGTAGATTTTAATGTACCTCTGGACAAAGCCTCATTTGTGGTAACCGATTCAACGCGAATCAAGGCTGCGATGCGAACCATTAACAAGATACTGTCTGATGGAGGTGCCGTCATCTTAATGTCCCATTTAGGAAGACCCAAAGAAGGTCCAGCCGAGAAATATTCACTTAAACATATTATCCCAGTTCTATCAGAATTACTGGGACAAAAAGTTTATTTCTCTAACGATTGTATTGGACAAGAGCCGGAACAAAAAGCTGCAGAGTTAAAATCTGGCGAGGTACTTTTACTGGAGAACCTGAGGTTTTACAAGGAAGAGGAAAAAGGAGATATGGAGTTCTCAAAAAAGTTAGCTTCACTTGGAACCTTCTATGTAAATGATGCTTTCGGTACTGCCCATAGGAGACACGCCTCAACTGCAGTTGTTGCCGAACTGTTCCCTGGTAACAGGTGCGCTGGCTTTCTGATGTCGGATGAAATTGAAAATGCTGAGAAAGTGTTAGGTGCAGCCAGAAGACCATACACGGCTATCACAGGTGGAGCCAAGGTGTCTGACAAGATTCTGATCATTGAGCAATTACTCAACCGAGTTGATAACCTCATCATCGGAGGAGGGATGGCCTATACATTTTACAAAGCAATGGGAGGTAAAATAGGATCATCCCTTTGTGAGGATGATCGAATTCAAAACGCCCTTGATATCATCAAAATAGCGAAGGAAAAAGGGGTCAACCTAATTTTACCAATTGATTCTACCATTGCCGATTCATTCAGCAATGATGCCAACATCAAAACATGTTCGTCGAACGAGATTCCTGAAGGGTGGTCAGGACTTGACATTGGACCAGAGGCTGCAAAAATATTCAGTGATGCGATTTCCAGTTCCGCCACCATACTATGGAACGGTCCGATGGGTGTATTTGAAATGTCGAATTTCGAACGAGGTACTCGCAGTGTGGCAGAGGCCGTTGCCAAGGCTACTAAGAATGGAGCTTATTCGCTGATAGGTGGAGGTGACAGTGCAGCAGCCGTTAACAAATTCGGTTTTGCCGAGGATGTTTCTTATGTGTCAACCGGTGGTGGCGCTCTATTGGAATTCCTTGAAGGGAAAAAACTTCCTGGCGTAGAAATGCTACTTGTCGACTGATTCCTGACCTCCCAGATTTTCGTTCAATTCATCCTTCACATCCTGTATAACAGGTGTTATAAAAGAGGATGATTTCAACATGTAAGGGTATAGCAACGACTCGTTCCTCGACTTTTCAGGAATGACATCCAATTTACCCTCAAAAGGCTTTAACAGCCAAAAAACAACAGATACAGCAATCGCAAATTTGAAAATTCCGAGCACAGCTCCTGCCACTTTGTTGATTACATTGAGAGATGTGATTTTCAACACAGCCTCCATTAATCGTGCATAGAAAATAAAAATAAGCAAAATGGCGGCAACCACAACCAAGAAGGAAACGACATGCAATACAACTGCATCGGCATCTGTAATTTTCTTCAACAAACCATATATGAGATCGGAGCATTTAAAGCCGAGATATATCCCTACAACCAAGCCCAAAATCATGGCAACTTCGTAAATCAAACCCTTTTTGAAACCAGCGTAGGCTCCATACAAAAGCGGGACGCATATTATAGCATCAAAAAAATTCATCTGTTAAATTCAAATTTTCCCATGTATGACAAGGCGTATCCATTGGATGAAGCCATCTGGTTTAAAGAATTGATCATTGTTCTTTCAAAGTTCTGAGACTTGCTTATACCTCTCTCATCCAACATCCGATTGATCTGATCTTGACGGTCGAGTGGCAGGTGGTTTCTCAGCCGGGCAAGTATATCTTTACGCGTGTCTCTTAATTTGGAAATATGTGTCGCAAAAACATCTTCGTTTACATTTTTCAATGAGTCCGGCTGTTGGGATAGAGATTTATTAGGTAAGCTTTTATTGATTCGAAAGTAATCAACCATATCCCAATCGAATTGGCGGTATTGATACAAGTTGGATATTTTAAAATAGAGCCTCGATTCATAAGACATCATACTGGATTCATTGGCTTTTTGATCTGCCAATGTCATCATCTTTAACCTATCTTCTCCATTCCTTCCATAGGGAGCATAGGTGGAGGTAAGTGCTTTAGAAAGACGGAGCAGTTCAGATGTATCATTCGAGGTCAGTAAAACAGGAGGTCTACGATGTATAAATATGTCGTATGGCTTTCCACCGGTCAGTTTGGCAATAGTTCTCCAACCAACCTCCTCCTCCGGAATGCTTCGGGTCGTACGGCAGTACATAGTATTCACTACGATTCCCTCCTTAACTGCCATTTCGCATGCATCCAAATAGTTCATTGGACCTAGATCCACTCTACCATTACCAATTAGATAAATGACTTTAATCGCATCCGATGACTCACTCCATCTCAAACTCTTGATGCATGTCCTGAGTGCCATACCCACCATTTGATCACCCTTTTCAATGTAGGGCTGCATTTTAAAAAGCTCATTGCTTAAAAAATCGTAATCATCTGTGAGCCCTGTAATCACTTTGACATACCCCGTTTTGGCACCAAAACTGGGTCTTGAGAACCCTACTACAGCTATCCGGAGCTTGGGTGTTGGTTTGTAATTGTTAACCTGATTAACTACTTCCCAAATTCGATCCCTGATGTCATCTAAAATACCATTTGAACTTCCAGATAGGTCAACGCAAATGGCAACATCCATTGTTCTTACCGTCTCCTGATTCGCCAAATGAAAATTGAATGGAGTCAGGGATAGAACCAAAAAAAGAATTGAAACCTTTAGCTTCATCGAACTCATTTGAATTTCTGTTGGATTTGATGATTGCACCAAATCAACTCTAACAAAATTAGGAACGATGACCCGCCCCCTTGCATAACCTTCTTATATTTGTTAACACTATGGATTTGAAAAGTATAGATGAAATCCGGCAGCAATGGAATGTCGTATTGAAGAAAATAGAGGATCAATTTGGGGTAGATCCCGATCTGCAAGGGGTGTTGTTTATCATTGGCGTGCAGGAATTAGGACAAGGATCGAGGTCTTTTTCGAAAAATGAAAAACAGGATTTAATGCATATTGCCACCTGTAGGCTCTTGAGCTACTATGGATACTACATTTTGAAAGGACAAGACGAGGAAGGCTGGCCACATTGGGAATTGGTAGAGAAAATACCAAACCTTTCGCTGAAGGAACAGGATATAATACTTAAAAAATCTGTTATCAGATACTTTAAGGAAAATAATTTTATCTGATAATCAATGATTTAGTTACCTTTTTTGATTGCTCAAGCCTTATAAAATCTCTTGCGGATAAGGTTCCTTTTTCTGCTTCAACTATTAAAACGCTTTCCAATTCAAAAGAAAAATAGGCCTGACCAAACTCATCCGTAAGCTGAGTTTGATTCACGGAAGCTTGAACTCCATTCACGGGATTGGTTACACTGTCTTGGCGAAGCACCACTGTTGCACTAGTAATTCTGGCGCCCAAGCTATCTGTAACAATCACAACCGCTTCTGCGGGCCCCTCTTTCTTGCAAGAGGTGGTCGATAAACCAGCAGCTGATAAGAAGGCTGCAACAAGCAATAGGGTTCTCATTTCAGGGATTATAATTTCTTAAGTTTGCGTTGCAATTGAGTCAAAGTTAATTCATTTCCCATAAACAACCAAAAAGACCAACATGAAAAAGTACCTCTTTTTTCTTTGGACCGTGGCTATTGCCGGTTGTGGCACCACCAGTAAATCTGTAAAACCTCAAGCCGAAGCACCAAAAAACACCGTGCTCATAGCCACCGATTTTGGTGAAATCAAAATAAAGCTATACGATGAAACCCCACTGCATAAGGACAATTTCATAAAACTTGTACAAAGTGGTTTTTACGATGATTTATTGTTTCACAGAGTCATCAAAGGCTTTATGATACAAGGTGGTGATCCGCTATCAAAAACAGCTGGACCTGATGTAGCCCTTGGAGGAGGTGGTGGTGATATGGCGCGGATTCCAGCCGAGTTCAAACCAAACTTGCATCACAAAAAAGGTGTTTTGGCAGCCGCTCGTGATGGTAATGCAGAGAAAGCATCCAGCGCATGTCAATTCTATATTGTTCAAGGCAAAACCTACTCGGATGCTGAGTTGGATGGAATGCAATCGCGACTTGGAATCACTTACACAGAACAACAGCGAAATGATTACAAGACCATCGGGGGCACCCCATTCTTAGACATGAACTACACTGTTTTCGGGGAAGTGGTGGAAGGCATCCAAGTTGTGGACAGCATTGCGGCGGTTGCAACCCGAAAAGATAAAGGCGATAGGCCTGTTTCCGATGTGAAAATGCGAATTCGCATGGTCAAATAATCATCAGAACACCTAAATCAAACTCGAAACTGGAAATGGAAACAGGAAAATTGCTTGAGGAAGCCTTGAGTTTCCACGCAGAGAGCAAAGAACAGTTGGAAGCCTTCAAGTCCAGGTTTCTAGGTAAAAAGGGGGTTCTAACCGAACTCTTCGCGCAAATGAAAACGGTTGGTGCAGAAGATCGGAAAGAGTTTGGTCAGAAAGTAAATGCTATCAAACAGGCCGCTGAGGAAAAAATCTCACACTATGTTGCTGTTTTTGAGAACAGCGAGTCGAACACCGTATCTGACACTGACCTGAGCCTACCTGGTCAGTTTTATCCTTTGGGGTCAATGCACCCGGTAAGCAAGGTGCGCCGTCAAATACTGGAGATTTTCTCGCGCATCGGATTCACTATTGCAGAAGGACCGGAGATCGAAGATGATTGGCATAATTTCAGTGCTTTGAATTTCCCTCCAGAGCATCCTGCCAGAGATATGCAGGATACATTTTTCATGGAAGGAGAAGGACAATTCGCATTGCGCACACACACATCTTCCGTGCAAGTGCGTATCATGGAAAATGGAAAACCACCCATTCGAATCACGGCACCGGGCAGAGTCTATCGCAATGAAGCCATATCTGCTAGAGCCCACTGCCTATTTCACCAAGTAGAAGGACTTTACATAGACAAAAATGTGTCGTTTGCCGATTTGAAGCAGACCTTGCTGTATTTCGCTAAAGAGATGTTCGGTGCTGATACAAAAATTAGGCTGAGACCCTCCTATTTTCCATTCACAGAGCCCTCCGCCGAGATGGATGTATCGTGCAACATTTGTTCGGGTAAAGGTTGCAATATTTGCAAGGGAACAGGCTGGTTGGAAATAATGGGGTGCGGCATGGTAGATCCACAAGTACTAACCAATTGTGGAATAGATCCCCAGCATTACTCAGGATATGCCTTCGGAATGGGTGTTGAACGCATTACCATGCTCAAATACTCCATCAAAGACCTTAGACTGTTTTTCGAAAACGACATCAAATTCCTGGAGCAATTCAGGTGAAGACTCATCATCTTAGAACAAACATCCTATAGCTGTCTAGTTTCACCAACACAAACAGCAAGATAGTAAATGCCCAAAGTGATGACCCTCCATAACTCATAAATGGAAGCGGAATTCCAATGACAGGCAGCAATCCGATGGTCATACCGATGTTAACCATGAGATGCATGAAAATTATAGAAGCTACACCGTAAGCGTAAATCCTGGTGAAATTCGACTTCTGTCTTTCGGCCACGGTAATAATTCGATAAATCAATGCCGTAAAAAGTCCAATAACCACAAAGGCTCCGAAAAAACCCCACTCCTCCCCTACCGTACAAAAAATAAAATCAGTGCTTTGCTCAGGCACGAAGTCGAATTTGGTTTGGGTGCCATTTAGATATCCTTTTCCAAAAAATCCGCCAGAGCCAATTGCGATTAGACTTTGGTTCACATTGTATCCTGCACCCTTCAAATCGGTTTCCTTTCCCAACAAAACATTAATCCTTTGCTTCTGATGAGGTTCAAGCACTTCATTAAAAAAGAAATCGACACTGAATACGGCTCCAGCTGCTATTGAGAAAATGAAAAACAATGTAATGATGTTTCTCTTAGTGCGTCGAACAAGTAGCAGCGCAATGAGGGTGAATCCAAGAAGCACAGTAATGATGGTAAATTTATCAATCATCAATGCCAAAACAAACAATAGGGCAGAAACAAAACCGATAATCAGCACATTTTGGGACAACCCTTCTCTGTAAAGTACGAATACAAATGAGCAAAATACCAGAGCTGATCCAGTGTCGTTCTGAAGAAGTATCATAGCCATTGGAATTAGTATAATCACGCCGGCAATGAATTTGGTGCGAACCTCCCTCATTTCGATATTGACTGCGCTCAAGAATCTAGCCAAGGCTAGTGCCGTTGCCATTTTGGTAAACTCGGCAGGCTGCAGCCTGAACGAACCAATCTCAAACCAGGATTTTGACCCAGCCACCTCCTTGCCAAAAACAAGTACGGCGACAAGCAACAACAACGACAAAACATATCCTGGTATGGCAAATGCTTCGTAGAATTTACTGTCTATGATAAGGATGAAAATCGCAATGACAATAGATGTAAGTATCCAAATCAGCTGTTTTCCATAATTCTGAGACAAGTCAAAAATACTGCTGTGATCTTCATTGTATACTGCCGAGTAGATGTTCAGCCAACCGATGAGTGCCAATGCCATATAGATACCCACCAACATCCAATCTATGTTCTCAAATATGCTTCGTTGCTGTCTCATAGCTGTAGTATCGGCTTCAATCTGCAGAGGCTGTATCCCGCTTGGCTGCTACATGTCCAGGCATAAGATTGCTATTTACCATACGATCATAAAGATCGGGTCTAGAAATGCTGTCGGTTAGGTATTTTTCCATCATCAAGCTTCCCATTGGTGCTGCCCACTCACCACCCCAGCCGGCGTTTTCAACCATTATTGCGATAGCGATTCTTGGGTTTTCGCGAGGTGCAAATGCTACAAACAAGGAATGGTCTTTTCCGTGAGGGTTTTGAGCTGTACCGGTTTTTCCACAAATGGCAACATTTCCAAACTTGGCAACCTTGGCTGTTCCTGCTTCCACCACCATTTGCATACCTTGATGTACCACTTCAAAATGAGAGGGATCAATCAATGTCTTCTGCTTTAAATACAAACCACGGGTCCTGTTGGCCTTTCCACCGATTTTACGCACCATGTGGGGAATGTAATAATAACCTTTGTTGGCAATGGCACAAATGATATTGGCCATCTGGAGTGGCGTTACTCCTAACTCACCTTGACCTATGCCCAATGAATATATAGTGGAAGCCCTCCATCGACCTTTGCCATAATACTTATCATAAAACTCTACCGAAGGTACCAGCCCTTTAAGTTCATGGGGTAGATCCACACCGATCTTTCTGCCGATGCCAAATGCTAGTACATGATCCCTCCATCTACGATAACCGGCTTCGCTGTTTCCAAACTTCTTCGCATCAACCACGGCTCGGAATGAATTACAGAAATATGGATTGCAGGAATACTGTATAGCCCCCTCCAATGCCACATCGGGGTGTGGATGGCATTTAACCGATTTGGAACCGACAACAAAAGAGTGATTGAAAGTGGTTCCGTTGTGAATCAAGCCCTCTTGGAGTGCGATTAAAGCGTTTACCAACTTGAAGGTGGAACCGGGAGGGTAGTAGGCTTGAGTAGCCCTATTGAACAATGGCTTTGTCGGATCTTTCAAGAGCCGCGCATAGTTGTTCGACCTTGTTCTTCCAACCATTAGATTGGGATCATAGGATGGCTTGGTTACCAAAGCGAGTATTTCACCAGTTGCTGGTTCAATAGCAACTATGCTTCCAACCTTATCCTTAAGTAGCATCTCACCCAATTGCTGTAGCTCCAAATCCAAAGTCACTTCCAAATTCTGGCCCGCAACAGGCAAGGTATCATAACGACCCTCTGCAAAGCTGCCCTTCTCCCTATTGTGAACATCAACCATAACAACCCGCACACCGCGCCTTCCCCTCAGTTCTTCTTCATAAGATTTCTCCAATCCCGAAATGCCCACATAATCGCCTTGTTTGTAATAGGTGTTGGATTGCAAAAGCTTATCATCTGCTTCTCCAATGTATCCCAGCGAATGGGCGGAAACAAGTTCGGGATACCTACGAAGAGTTCTGGGCTGAACGAAAAAACCCTTGTATTTGTAGAGCCTTTCCTGCAATACTGCATATGTGGCGGCGGAAATCTGTTTTTCAAATACGGATGCCTTTACCCTAGAGTATTTCTTTGCTTTGGTCATCTTCTTTTGGAAATCCTCCTTGGTGATTCCGAGCAGCGCACAGAATGATAATGTGTCGATATCCTTAACTTGCCGTGGTGTTACCATTACATCGTAAACAGCTTCGTTGTAGACCAAAAGCTTGCCATTGCGATCGTAAACAAGGCCGCGTGCTGGGTAATCGGTGATGGTACGCAAGACATTGTTGTTTGCCGATAGCTTGTATCGATCCTCTACCACTTGTATATAAAAAATCCGAACAAGGAATATAATGGAGACCGTGGTAACAATACCAAGAAAAACATATTGGTGACCGGTTCTCTGCTTCATTTTTTCATAGCGGACTTATCCGTGAGAAACTGAAAGATGACAATTAGAAATACGGTCATAACCGAGCTTAGAAATACCCTGGCGATGGTTGGTAAAAATTCAGAAATCCTGAAAACCTCAATCAGGAATAGCATGAGGTGGTGCAGAAAAACCAATATTGACGCGTATAAAATGAACCAATTCAACCCAAACTCTCGAATGGATGGAGATGACTCGGTTTCATAACCTTCCCGAGGTGCCATGAATTTCAGAATAGTAGGTCGAAGATAGGCGAGGAAGACGGAAGACGCAGCATGCATTCCTCCTGAGTTGGAGAACATATCTATGACCAAGCCCATCACAAATGCGATCAGTAAAAGTGCCGGACCTGGAATGCGGACTGGAAGCACAAGAAGAAACAGAACATAAACGAATGGATTTATGTATCCGCCAAGGTTGACATTGTTAAATAGGGCAACTTGCACGATCAAAAGCGTGAAAAACAAAAGTGTATTCCTAATCAAATCAGTTATCATCCGCTAACGAGGTTTCCTGCTCTAGTTTTCGCTGTTCTTCTTTAAGCAGGTTTTTGACAATGTATACATGCGACAAACGGGCGAAATCCGTCGAAAGACGAATATCAATGTTATAGAAATTAGCCTCCGCCTTCAACTCATACCCCAAAACGGTACCTACGGGAACTCCTTCCGGGAAAACCGTAGAAAATACGGTGGTCACCAATGTGTCGCCTTTTTTGAAACGAACATGCTTTGCGATTTCAAGTAATTCAGCTTCCCTGCTATTATCACCGTCCCAAACGACCGATCCGAAATAATTGTTTTTTGCAAATCGAGCGCTCACCCTACTGTTCTTATGAAGTATAGACATAACAGTGGAATAATGTTCTGAAACATCTTTGACAATACCTACAACCCCATCACTCGATATTACCCCCATATCGGGTTCCACTCCATGTATCCTGCCCTTATCGAGGGTTATGTAATTATTCCTTCGATTCACCGTACTATTAACAACCCTTGCCGTCATGTAGGTGTATTGCTGAAGACGAGAAGAATCCTTTACAGTAGTGTCCGAAGCTGTAAGCGAGTAAAAATTGGAGGCTAACTTACTTTTCAATTCGGCATTTTCACGAGCGAGGCTTGCATTGGTCTCTTTAAGGTTGAGGTACTCGGAGAAATAATTGACGGTAACCAAAACAGAGGCAACAACCCTATTGGCTGAATTGAACACATAAACTTGTTGAAACCTGTTGTTGGCAACCACCAAATACATGCTCAATGACCAAAGAAAAAGGAAAAGAAGCGTGAAGTTATTCCTCCAAAGCAGTTGAAAAAGCCTTTTCATAGCACTGGTGCCTGACGTCAGCTACCGTAGTCTGCGGTAAGGCTTTACGCCATGCTTTTCTAGGGAATTAAGAATTTGAAACGGTCGATGTTTTTCAATGCAATACCGGTACCACGAACTACGGCTCTTAAGGGGTCCTCGGCGATATGAACGGGTAATTTGGTTTTCATCGAAATCCTCTTGTCAAGACCACGCAACAAAGCACCCCCGCCAGTCAAATAAATACCCGTACGGTAAATATCGGCCGACAATTCAGGAGGTGTCATTTCCAAAGCCTTCAAAATAGCCTCTTCAATTTTGGAAATGGACTTGTCGAGGGCATGAGCTATCTCGGAATAGGAGACCGTAATTTCCTTGGGGATACCTGTCATCAAATCGCGACCATGGACAGCAAAGTCAGGTGGAGGATTGTCCAATTCGGGGAGAGCAGATCCTGCTTCGATTTTGATTTTCTCTGCCGAACGCTCACCTATCAAAATATTGTGCTGTCGTCTCATGTAATCCCAAATATCTGTGGTAAATCCGTCACCGGCTACTCGAATGGATTGATCGCAAACAATTCCTCCTAGCGCTATTACAGCAATCTCGCTAGTACCACCACCGATATCAATTACCATGTTACCCATGGGCTCCTCCACATCAATCCCGATACCAATTGCAGCGGCCATGGGCTCGTGGATGAGATAAACCTCTTTACCGCCTGCATGCTCTGCTGAATCCCTGACTGCACGCTTCTCAACTTCGGTGATACCGGATGGAATACAAATCACCATCTTTAGTGATGGACTAAAAAGCCTACGACCCGGATTGATCATTTTGATCATACCACGAATCATGTGCTCCGCCGCATCAAAGTCCGCAATAACGCCGTCTTTTAGCGGACGAATTGTTTTGATGTTCTCGTGCGTTTTGCCATGCATCATCATGGCTTGTTTTCCTACGGCAAGCACCTTGCCAGACATTCTATCGATGGCAACAATGGATGGTTCATCAACCACCACTTTGTCATTTGCTATGATGAGCGTATTGGCTGTGCCGAGATCGATAGCTATTTCTTGGGTAAGGAAGTCAAATAGTCCCATTTCGTGTGCTTGCGGATTTAAATTTTGAGAACAGCTCTCCGGTGTAAAGATAATGAAGTGGTAATTGAATTAGCACCATCAAAAAGAGCAAAATTCAATGCTTGAAATGCCTAAATCCAGTGGTCACCATAACCAGCCCAAGCGAGTCGCACATATCTATCG
>JBKCHO010000026.1:0-17737 GCA_046302815.1 Bacteroidota bacterium
CCGTTGATGTAATTGCTGATCTTTTGCATAAGGTTGGTTGAGCGACAATCAAAGTTTGGTGAAACGCTGCACAGAAGACGCGCCGTTGCTGTACACACGCAACAGGTAAACACCGCTCGACCATTTACCGGTTTCAATCATCATGGATGGGTTGGATATCCGGGTGTTCGCTATTAGAATACGTCCCGATGGATCGGTCACTTCGTACGACATGTTCTCTTGGTAATGCAGGATCTGCATACGCAACTGGTCGTGCACCGGGTTTGGTGCCAATGTGAATACCTGGCTGTTGTTAGACTCGAACACGGATGTGAACGAAGTGGGCACACATCCGCCGTAGGTATAGGTAACCAATCGCTCGGTATTTTGGTTCACTATGTCGCGGATATTGTCGATGCAAATCACCGAGTCCGTCACTGCCGAGAAGTATATCCGACACAACGGTTGCGAAGTCGCCGAACGATTGAGTGTGGAGTCCTGACGCGAAATGGCGAACAAGGATGCACCACCATTCATCAAACGAATATCGACGGGGAATTCAACCGGATCAGCCAAACTGACCACCGATGAAGGGGCGATGCCACTTACGGTGAACTGATAGGCCTTGATGTCGGCATCGGAGTTGCGGATTTCAATATCCATGAAGCCGTTTGTGAAGTCCACCGTGGTGATGGCAAGCCCAGCGGTGTCGTTCGGATTCAGGATGTTCCTTGGGAAATTGCATTCGTTGGTGTTGGTTCCTGCAGGATGCGGTGCATGCGGTGTGTTGATGCACCACAACGCCAAAGCAGCGTCATACACGGAAACCTGTCCGTCGCCATTCAAATCGTAGCAGGGCGCTGATGAGCTAGGCATGCTTTCCAGCATGTTGGCATACTCGAACACATCAGTGGTGTCTAATGCCAAGTCGTTATTCAGGTTACCATAAATGCCGGTACCTGCGCACACCCCATTGCAATCGAGCACTGCGGCACCACCTGGTATTCCCATGCAATCTACAAACGGAGTACAATTGGGAAGGATGGTAAAGGATGGAACGGCGGCGGTGTTGCGAGTGATCTGCAAACACACTTGAAGCGCGTTGTTGGCATGATTGATTTCGTAATGGTTGAATGCGTCGGGCAAATGACGCGAGTTGATGATCACCGCCAAACGGTATTGTCCATCGGGCACATCAGTGATGTCGATCCACTGGCACTGCGTACCCACGCCGTACACATCATAGCAACCTGCGGAGATGCCCATGTACCCGCAATTGTAAGTTCCCCATCCACAAAGGTCCATCACACAGAAACCGTTCTTATGTCCAGCCGGAATCAGGTTGCCATTGTTGTCATACAATCGGTAATCGCCATATCCCTCATAGTGTGCGTGGCCGTGACAATTCACCGTGTTGAACATGGTAGGATTACCAGAAGGAGTGCCCACGATGTAATCGAGGTTGCCGATGTTGTCGATTTTTGAAGTGAATGAAATCACATAGCGGGTGCCGTAACCTGTTACGCATCCTTCGGACACATCGCAAGTGCCTGCGGCGATTGTTTGCAAGCCAAGACTGCTCACAAACGCAAGCGAATCGAATACCAAATCAGGACCGGTACAGCCAGGGTTAGGTGCATAGATGCAGCTGCCGTCGTCGATTGCTGCCAGCGGATTGAAGTTGCAAGCATTCGGATCGGTGCAGCCCGATACAGGTCCCACATAGCTGAATGAAAAATTCACGGTGCCGGTGCAGTTGTCGTTGCTGTCGCCGATGCGCACGATGTAGGATTGACCAGCCATGAGGATCACATCCAGCTCTGCCTGTAGACCGCATCCTGCGTTATCGTTATAGGCATAGGTTCCGGGAGGACCTTCATCGCCCGATTGTGGATTGCATGCGGAGTACACCCAGATCTTCGTGTCGCAGGTGTTGGTGCCGCATGTGGTGATGTTATAGATGCCCGTTGTAGGTGCGGTGAAAGAGTAATAATGGTTGTCGTAAACGGTGTTGTGGTTGCCTGCGGTGAGGGTGGATGGCTGCGAGCAGAAGGCCCCTGGTGGACAGTTGATCAGCACCTGGTCTTGGAACCCGTAGTTGTAACCCGTAGCAATCTGTTGTCCGTTGAGGTAGAGCCAATATCCGCCCGGTGCATAGATGCCGTCGCCATAGCTGTCATAGATCGTGAACACATGGCACGCGTTGGCCGCGATGCAGATGGTGTCGCCTACCGAACCTCCTGAATCAATTTGAGCGCCGTTGATGTCGTTGATCTCCCAGCTGATTTCGTAGGGCCACGCATCGGGCACGATTTGCACGATGAGCTGCGAGAATCCTGCAGGACATGGATTGGTTTGTGCTTGCAGGTTGGTGATGCCAAACAGGAGCAATAGGAATGGTAATATTTTTTTCATTTTAACACGAGTTGGTATTCGTTAGTATGACTGCCTGATGATCTTCGTTTTGATATCGGTCGATTCAACATGTAAAAAATAAACGCCTGCTTCTACATGATCTAATGGAATAGAGGACTCGCCCATTCCAAGTATACCTTCGGAAACAATCCTGCCGACACCATCATATAGCCGATATGATTTACCGATTAGTTCCATTGAACCGGAAATGTATACTACCTCGGAGGCTGGATTTGGATATGCTAGAACCTGTAATTCGTTCAATGTTTCTGGATTACCCGTATTGGCTGAAGTGTAAACACGGATGGTGTTGGTTCCCGTTACCGCCATCAAACCGTTGGGAGAAAGACTCGCCCCGCTCGTGTTGTTTCCTGGAAGCGGGTCCGACCACATCAACTGCAGATTATTGTCGAACGCATACACCGTATTGGCACTATTGGTGGCGTATACCATGCCATTGCCGGCGGCCGATAAACGAGGAGAGAACACTCCGGAGGCTGCAATGGTGATGGATGAGTCCAATACCACACCCATTTGCGGATCCAACCGGAATATTTTGCCATTGGATGGAACATAAACGGAACCATCTGCACCGACACACATATGGCTGAAGGGCGCATCGCCTGTAATGGCTGTAGACCATAGTAAAGAGAGAGCGGTGCCGTTGTCCAAGAATGCGCTAACATTGTCGTTCTGCAGTTGCACATAGATTACGCCATTGGGTCCGACCATCAAAGGGCATTGCGGTATGGGACCGCCTCCTCCTAATGAATTCACCACATGGCTGTATTTCTTCGTTCCTGTAGACAGGTCGGTTGCCCACACGTATGGTACTCCGCCGATTTGTTCAAAAGTATAACCGGTGTTGGTAGGCATGTAAATGCTCATTTCACCGCTACCAGACGCCATCGGAATGGTGTTGAGTTGCCAAACCATTTGTCCGGTTTGGTGATTGATCTTATAAATTTTCTGGTTGCCTTCAATAAACAAATCCCCGTCCGAGTCAAATGTGGCGGTAGTAGTGATGTATGGGGCAACAGTAACATTGGACGTCCATACCCAACTTCCCGTGTTCACATCCAACGCATACAATGTATCATTGGAGCTCTCGGTGTACCGCACCACATAAACTTGTTGGTTGCGAAGGCCCATAGGTAAAGATCGGCCATTGTTGTTGGTTACGTCCACGCTCCACAACTGTGCGCCGGTTGCAAGATCATAACAAACTACAGGCGCATAGGTCATGCTGAAAAACCGCATGGTCACCAGTCGGTTGCCCTCTATGAATGCCGGCGTTCCGAAGATACCGGTGGCATTGGCCTGCCAAAACACATTGTTGTTGGTTGGACCTGAAACGTTGGAATATCCGTTACGGCCAGGGTTGCCTCCGCCATTGTTCCACCCAGTTGCGAATTGTGCGTTGACACTACTTGAAATGCATAACAAAACAAGTAAGGTAGCGATGCGGAGCTGTCTCATGTAATGTTGTGATTAATGCTTGTGGTTGAAATCAAGTTTTTTACCGCTTGTCGCGGATGTAATCGTTCCAGGTTTGGGTCTTGTAGGCATCGGTGCCGAAGTAGGGCAAGATGCGGCTAAGCGATGAGGGAGGCAGGTATGCGGGAATAGTTTCGATGAGACGGTTCTCCTCGTCTAGAATCACGAGGGATGGAATCACCAAGTTGTTTTTGGTGAGCGCCAACGCCAACGGGTGGAAGGGCGGTGCACCTGGTTGTGTGGCGAAGGGAACGGTTTGTCCGTTGAACACGATGGTGTCGCGGCTTTCGGCGTTGAAGCCAACCAGTCGGAAGGTGGAATCCGCGTAAGCGAAAACAGTGGAGTCGATGAAGGAGGCGCGTTGCATCACTTTGCAAGAGTTGCACCAGTCGGTGTAGATGAACACCAGCGTTTTCATTTTCTGGGTGGGAACCGAACGGAATGCATCCACGGGCGATTGCCAATTGAGTTTGGTGAACTGCTGATCGGTGGTGCTGTCGCGGAATGCTTTTTCAAACTGCTTTTCGAATTCGTTGTAGTCGCTGTTGCGGAATGCGTTTTCCACGGTAAAGATGAGCATGGGCTCGATGCGTTTCACATCGAGGTAGCCAGGTGCGGTGAGGTTGAGTTGAAAGCGGTTCTCTTCGCGGATGAAACCATTCATGAAGATGGTGCTGGGGTATGAGAGCTTTCCGCCGAGCTTGTCCAGTGCGAACTCGTGTACGGTGCGTGGCTCGGGCGATGTGGGTTTGTAGGTCTTGCCCAGGAAGGTAATGGTGTCTTTACCTTCGGCGTTGAACTTGACTGGGTAGAACTGGTTGTTGATGTACTGCGCGATGCCGGGATCGGAGTAAGTGGTTTTCATCATGTGCTTGCACCACCCGCACCAGTCGGTGTAGAAATCGATGAGCAGGGGTTTTGGCGCCTTCTCATAGGCCTTCATCGCCTCCTCGATGGTCATCCAGTTTACCAATCCGTTGGGATTGCCAGCAGGCGGCTGCACAGTCTGATTTTGCGCAACGGCTTGCGTAGCAAGGATTAGGCAAATAGCGAGCAGTAGCTGTCGGAGCATGGGAGGGGGAATGTAGTACGAAAATAGTGAAAAAATGGGTGGTGGAGAACGCTGATTGTGCGGATCAAACGGATTGCCACGGATTTGATTTTTGACGATTAGTAAATCCGTGCGAATCTGCTGAATTCGATTGATCCGTGTTCCCAATGCCGCATTGCAAAATTTCCGACTTACTTGCCTGCGGCGCTTCTTGTCACTTTTTGCTTGCCCAAAAAGTAACCAAAAAAGGCACCACGAACGCCAACCGTTTGATTGGTCTTGTCGCACATGGCTACACCCCCGGGCCGACCAATCTTACGGTTCGCACCGTTCGTGGACCAGCCACCCGCCGACGGATTACAATTTCCCATTGATCTTAAAATTGTTTAGGATTATGAATATCCGAGAGCATTTTACCGTGGTCAAAATTTCTTTGCGGCTTTTGCGAAATTCCTTTGCGTCCTTTGCGCGAAACCTTTAAAACGCAATTTAATTATAATATGTATTTCATGTTTACCCCTCATAAATCCGCGCGAATCTGCTGAATCCGCTTGATCCGCGTTCTATATATCCACTACTTTCGCCCTATGCAACCCGCTAGCCAAAAATCCCGCCTGAACAGGGCTTTGCCCTTGCTGATACTCCTACTGTCTCTAACAAGAACCAACGCCACGGCCCAGGACACCGATATCTTCGAACTGAGTGTATTCGAAAATTCCCCCGGCGACACCATTGGCTTCGTATCGTTGTCGGAAATATTGCGCTACAGCGAGCACCCCGACTCCACTTTCCTTCCCGACCTCTCCGAGCTGCCGCAAGACTCAGCAAGAAGTTATGAGCGCATCGTACTGACCGGTCCCCTCCGCAAGCAGATGCTGCAGGAGAATGGCATCGCTGCGAACGAACTGGTGTTTGTGTATGAATACGCCAAAAACATATTGTTCTCTTACCCCGTGAAAGACCTGCTGTTGGTGGCCCACCTGAGTCCCTACGTGTACGAATGGCCCTACCACGCCGAAGATAACATGTTGGGGTTTGAGTTCACACAAAAGCAATTGCACGGCTTAGCCTACCTCGACGAACACGCCTTGGTGACCCTCGGCAAACGCCACCCATTTGAACAGGGCAAGATGCACAACCTCGTTTGGAGCCCTATTGCACCCGAATTGTTCCCGAAGAACAAGATTACATCGGCACCCCTCACTCCCTATAACGCCAATCCCTATAAATTCGATGACGCACATACGGCTACCCTGGACAGCCTGGTGTTTTACACTCGTGAACTGAAAACAGACGACGAGATCGTGGGCAAACACCTGGTGATCCAGCATCGCACCACCCAACAAAAGCTTTTCGAACACACCTATCTGAACGGCGAAAGCACCCAACTAGCCGAACCCGACTACCAATACGCCGGCATCCTGTTCAAAAACCAACCACCCGTAATCATGGGCTTCACCTGGGAGTCATTCGGCTGCCCCATCATCCAATCCATCGCCCCCGATAAAAAAACGGTGGTGGTGAGGTGTGATAATAGGCATTGGGAGTGGGTAGAGATTTTATAAGCCTCCATGTTTTTTACTTTGCTTCATAAATCTATATCCATGATCAATTAAACCGCTTCAGTTCGTTTCGATAAAACAACCAATCGGGCGTTTGCAAGTCGCCTTTGAAATCCAACGAATACCATGGGCTCAAAGAATTGCTGTTTGGATTCTTTAAAATCTCTATTTCCTGTGCTGGCATGAAGCTTTGTGCAAGCAAAAACAATTTCTGGCCCGATTGGGGTTGAACGGCCATATCAACCACCATTACAACATGGCCGGGTGTTCCGCCCCGGATAAAAATATCGCCGATTTCCATTTCATCCAAACCTACTGCTTTTAATTCCTTGGAAAGGGAAAGGCTTCCTGCATACGAAAACACCATTTCCAAATACTTCCAAAAACTATCATATGAATTGGAAGCCGCAGCGCTTTTCACCCATCTTGCATCATTGCCATTCATAACAATACGATAGCCTTCCATCCATTTGGAATAGTCGGCACGGAACCCGCTGGTGAAATTGAAATGTATTTTGCTGTACAATCCGCGCTTCCACAAGTATTCGGCCCTTAGTCGCATAGCCGCATCGGCACATTGGTGTAAATTTTTTCTGCCTATTGGCAAATCCACTACGGCAACATGTGCATTTTGATTATCTTTCAATTCACCATTGTGTCTAAGTACAGGACTGCCTGAAGGTTTGAGTGGCAATTTCCTCAGATACTCGGCAAACGAGTTGGATGTGACCACTGACCGCACATAACCCTCGGGTACATCTATGGCAGTGCTGATATTAGAACCATCAGCGAATACTAAAGGAATGGGGTCTGAGCCCTCAACTATTGTATTTCCCCGAGAATGTGAATCAGAATCACAACTTGAAAAAACGATGATGGCAGCTGAAATAATTACCGGAAAATTTCTGAAAAAACAAAACATGGTTAACAAGGTTTTCATTCAAATTTAATGATTGGGCTGATTCAGTCGGTCATTTTACCAAATTTGCACCTTCATGGACATTTATAATCAAAAAAGGAACCATTTATTGTTGATTGGCTTCTTCGCCGCTTTAATGATTGCTCCTTCGTGTACAGGCAGATTCAAATCCACTTACATATGGACTCCCTCGTCTCGGCCTACACCACCTGCCCCTGATTACACCAATCCCGAGCATTGGGCCGCTTTGCCTAACAAGTCGGATCTGGCCGACAGTGTGCCCGCCAATTCAGGAGGATTCAACAATCAATCAGACGCATCCTTTGATGTCTTTTTCATCCACCCCACCTCCTACTTACAACAAACCGAAACGAGTACCGGGTGGAATGCACACATGGATGATCCTAAAATCAACAAAAGCACCGATGAAGGAAGTATCAAATACCAAGCGAGTGCATTCAACCAAGCTGGAAAAATTTATGCGCCTCGCTATCGTCAAGCATGTATTCGCGCCTATTTTACTACCGATACATCCAGCGCCCAACAGGCTTTTGATAACGCTTACGCGGATGTTAATTCCGCATTCGAGTACTACCTACAACATTGGAACCAAGGCCGCCCAATAATCATCGCCTCGCACAGCCAGGGAACCAACCATGCCATTCGCCTACTTCAAGATCACTTCGACCAAGATGATGCGAAAGCAGAGAAATTGGTTGCCGCCTATCTTGTAGGAATGCCCGTTTGGGATACGCTGTTTGTCAATCTCAAGCCATGCCAAGATCCTTATGACACCAGATGCTATACATCGTGGCGGACCTATGCCAAAGACTATTTTCCTAAAAACTATTCCAAGCCTTCCAGAGAGGCTGTTTGCACAAATCCATTGACTTGGACCACCGACAGCGTTTACGCTTCCAGAGAACTGAACAGGGGCACCATACTCAAGAACTTCAACAAAGTGCGATATGATGTATCGGATGCTCAGGTGCTGGATGGCGTGGTTCGGATATCTCAACCCAAGTTCCCTGGCAGCTTTCTTTACCGACTTAAAAACTATCACATTGTAGATTACAATCTTTTTTACATGAACATCCGTGAAAACGCCGTACTTCGAACTCGCATGTTCAGCGATGCATTTCCGAAGGAACAAAGCCGCTAGGCTCGCCTGATACTTTTATAGATTTCTATCCATAGAACGGCAACGCTGGCCACACCCATCCCTAAAAGCCATTGGAATGATGTGGGCTTTATGAAGCCGAATATATCCGCTGCCGGAGTCCAATACAAAACAAGTAACAACAAGAAAATCGTGAAACTTGCCATTATCGGAATAAGTATGTTTCGGTAACGGATTGTTTTAATTATGCTCTCCGTTTCTGAACGCCCCGTGAAAGTGAGCAGTATGTTGGATAAAACCAAAGCGATGAAAACCACAGTACGCGTCCCGCTCTCGGCGAAACCATTTGACATTAATAAATAGAGGGTCGTTAACAAGGCGATGGTGATTACTCCCCCGCGTAGTATGCTTTTTCCCAATTCATGGATGGTGAAAAGTGATTCTGTTTTCCTTCGCGGCGATTGGGTCATCACATCCTTTACTGCAGGTTCATTCTCAAACACAATACTGCATGTTGGCCCCATAATCAACTCCAAAAAAATAATATGCACCGGCGAAAACAGGTTGGCGAACTCCCAACCGAACAACAATGGAAAAGTAACAATGGAGATTAGTGGTATATGAATGGCAATGATGTAGCTGATGGCTCGCTTCAGATTGTTGTATATGGTCCTTCCCAGGGCGATTGACTTAACCATAGCTCCCAGATCATCATCAAGCAACACCAATGAGGATGCTTGTCGTGCAACTTCGCTGCCATGTCGCCCCATAGAGACTCCAATATCGGCGGCCTTCAATGCGGGCGCATCATTCACGCCATCACCCGTCATGGCCACTACGGCTCCACTCCTCTTCAACGCCTCAATGATCCTGAGCTTGGCTTCGGGCGCGATGCGTGCAAATACAGAAGTGCTCATGACTTTGGTATCCAACCTTTCATCCTCCATAGCCATGATATCATCACCTGTTAGACAAGAATCTACATTTTTGATTCCAATTTCCTCTGCGATGCTCTTAGCTGTATGTGGATGGTCGCCCGTAATCATCTTCACATCTATACCTGAATTGTAAAATCCGCTGATTACTTCAGCCATACCAGGTTTAGGAGGATCACTGAGCGACACCAATCCTAAAAACCTCAAAGGAATGTCTTGTTGCAAATCCGGCAGCTTCTCCAAACTGCAAACTCCTTCGGCCACTGCCAAAACACGATGCCCCAATTTGGCAAAGCGCTCCGTTGCATTCATTATTTTCCGTCTTTCATCTACAGACAATCTACAATTTGGCAAAACCGCTTCAACGGCACCTTTCACGGCAATAAAACAAATGCCATCATGAGAACGATGCACATGCGTCATCATAGGAGGCCGTCCCGAAAGTGGATATTCGCGAATCATATCTGTGCACAAGGCTGAACCATACCAGCCATCAAAAGCATGTTTAATCGCCCTTTCCATGGGATCAAAAGGCGTTTGTTCACAAGCCAAAAAAGCATGATGCATCAATGGCTTATACTCTTCGGTTGGATTGGTTCCATCCGATAACCAAAAGGATGTGTTCTGATGCAAATAAAGTCCAGATGTTTCCATCCTATTTTGCGTTATAGTGCCTGTTTTATCCAGGCAAATAACCGTGGCCGCACCCAATGATTCTACGGTTTGAGGATGTCGAGCAAGCACCCCTTTCTTAGCCATTCGATAGGCCCCTAGGGCCATAAAGGTTGCCAATGCCACTGGTATCTCCTCTGGCAATACTGCCATAGCCAAGGTCAATCCATGCATTAGACTCTCTATTATATTTCGGGAGTCGATATAGTTCATGAGCCAAACAAAAAGAAATGCAGTGGCTCCAAAAAACGCCATTGTGCGAACAAACGATCCAACCTGTTTTTCCAACGGAGTTTTATCTCGCTTGGTTTGCTCCATCAGCAGGCCCATGCCTCCCAAACGAGTAGCATCGCCAACATGTGTAACTCGAGCGGTGGCAACCCCATTCACTACGGTAGAGCCCGCAAACAACATGCTGCCTGTTTTTTTATCATCAACTGGTAAAGACTCTCCTGTCAAAATGGATTCATCAACAGATAAATCATTCAATTCCATCAGATCAGCATCTGCATTCACCTGTTCTCCTTCTGTTACAATCATGATGTCGCCACAAACCAACTCAACAGATGGAATGGTTTGAGTTCTCCCATTGCGTATTACTTGTACGGGATGTGCCGTTAGTCGTCCGAGCGCCTTAAGCGCATGTTCACTTCGGTATTGCTGAAATACAGAGATACCAGCCACAAACAATATGGCACCGGCCATGATGTATCCTTCTTGCGAGCTTCCCAAAATGAAATAGATGATGCACGCTACCACTAAAAGCAACAACATAGGTTCCGCCAAAACGCCCACGAAAATGCGCAAACCAGCGGGAACCCCTTTGCTTCGAACATTAGGGCCGAATTTTTTACGGCTTTCATGGATCTGATTGTCGTTTAAACCCTCGTATTTCGAGGCTTGCACTTGATTCATAGTTGCTAAGTTAACGGAATTGATCACAGTCATACCTGACGCAGGTCAAATCTCCCTAAATTTACAGCGATGCTTCAATTGCCAGAGATTTTTGTAAAAAGGATGTCTACCCAATTAGGCAACGACAGTCCGTCGTTTTTCCGCTCTTTGGAGGAGCCTACACCAGTATCGATTCGAATGAACCCATTCAAGCCGCTAAGCGCATTCGAGCGTCAAGAGCTTGTACCTTGGTGTGAAAATGGTCGTTATTTGCAGGAGCGCATTTCCTTCACCCTCGATCCGCTGTTTCATGCAGGATGTTACTATGTGCAAGAAGCTTCATCGATGTTCATCGAAATGGCTTTTCGCGAGCATAGCAAAAAAGATGAGTCCATGCGTGTGTTGGATCTATGTGCCGCACCGGGTGGCAAATCGACCCATTTGCTTTCGTTGCTGTCTAGAGGTAGCCTATTGGTAAGTAACGAACCCATTCCATCCAGAAATGCCATCTTGCGTGATAATTTATCAAAGTGGGGCTGCGAAAATGTGATGGTCACACAAAATGACCCGCAGGATTTCAATAAGCTCCGCGATTACTTCGATATCGTGTTAGTGGATGCCCCATGTAGTGGCGAGGGCCTATTTCGAAAAAACCATGATGCCGTTAGAGAATGGAATGAATCCAATCTCGCCATGTGCAGCACCCGACAGCATGCGATTTTAGAAAATGTATTGCCCTCGTTGAAACCTGGCGGAATGCTGATATACAGTACTTGTACCTATAACGAATCGGAGAATGATGGGGCATGCGAATTCTTACAGAAAACGGGAGATTTGCAACCAATGGAATTGGAGCCTCTGCATGGCGCCGTGAAAACACGATTTGGACTACAGATGTTTCCACACTTGGTACGGGGGGAGGGGTTTTTTATGGCTGCATTAAAAAAAACCGATGATCCAGTTGCGATTGCTTCTTCCAAAAAGTGGAATGGCAAACCGGTTTCGTTTAAATCAGCTTCTGAATGGCTTTTGCATCCTGAAAACTTCCTCTTTGAATCACAAAGCTCACTGCTTTTTGCCATACCTAAAGAATTTCAAGACGAGATTCAATTCCTTCGTTCGAAACTTTTTGTCCGTAAAGCAGGTATTTGTATGGGCTCACTTTCGGGAGATGAATTAATTCCTTCACAAGAGTTAGCGATGTTCGTAGGCCATGCGGAACAATTACCCTCGGTTGAACTTCCATTGGAAGAAGCACTCAGATACTTGCGCGGTGAAGCACTGGCCAATAATACTCAATTGAAAGGATGGTGTATTGCAAGTTTCAACGGACATGCGCTCGGTTGGATGAAAGGCGTGGGAAATCGTTTCAATAATTCATATCCGAAGGAATTGCGAATCAAAAACCTTTGATATGAGTTACGATTTCGGTATCGCATACAAGACACTTAAGAAAGATCCTGTAATGAGACAGGTCATCAACATCACAGGCGTGTTTCGTCCCGAGCGGAAGAGGCGAGATATTTATGGCTCGTTATTGCGTTCAGTCACCGGACAACAATTGTCGGTAAAAGCAGCAGCCACCATACATAATCGATTCCTGGACTTGTTTCCTAACCGCGATCCGGAACCACTTAAGGTATTAAAACTATCTACCGAGAAACTCCGATCGGTGGGTTTGTCCGGCCAGAAGTCATCCTATGTAATCAGCGTTGCGGATCACGCTTTGCGCGGAGAACTCGAGTTCAAGAATATCATTAAGTTGGATGATGAACAATTAATCCAAAAACTAACCGCCATAAAAGGGATTGGTGTGTGGTCGGCACAAATGGTAATGATGTTCGCATTGCAGCGTCCCGATGTTTTTCCGGTAGGCGACTTGGGTATTCAGATTTCGATGAAGTCGCAATACGGCATCAAATCCGAGGGGAAAGCGCTTCACCACAAAATGCACCAAATATCAGAACCATGGCGTCCTTACCGAACACTTGCGTGTAGGCATTTGTGGGCCGTTAGGGATGGAGGGGTTTAGTAGCAGTAGCAGCTCGCCCTGAGCCCGCCGAAGGGTAGCAGGGCCACCCTGTGCTTGCTTGCGCTGAGCCTGTCGAAGGGTAGTAGCGGTAGCACATCAAATCCGCGTAAATCTGCTAGATCTGCATAATCCGTGTTCTAAACAAGCGGAACGGATCAGTCGGCAATCTGTTGTTTTTTGTAATTTGGTCATATTATGGAAAAAATCAACCTTCCCTCCCTCCTATTGATTTCTGCAGCCTTACTGCTAAATGCGTTTATATCAAACAGCGCATCCGCACAAGCGAAGAAAAAAGTGTTATTCCTTGGAAACAGCTACACAGCATACAACAACCTGCCTCAAATGGTGGCTGATGTTGCTTTATCTGCAGGCGACACAGTTGTTTTTTCGAGCAATACACCAGGAGGATTCACGCTACAAGGCCACAGTACCAATGCCACTTCATTGTCGCTTTTGGCAGCGGGCGATTGGGATCATCTGGTATTGCAAGAACAAAGCCAGTTACCATCTTTCCCGCAGAGTCAAGTCCAATCATCCTGTTATCCTTTTGCCCGGGCACTCGACTCCATCGCCCAATCGCTTAATCCATGTGTGAAAACTGTTTTTTATATGACATGGGGTCGCAAAAATGGAGATGCTTCGAATTGCGCGTCTTGGCCTCCTGTGTGCAGCTACGCCGGAATGGACAGTCTCTTGCGTTTGCGCTATATGCAGATGGCATCGGATAACGATGCAATGGTCAATCCCGTTGGAGCGGTTTGGCGTCACATTCGAAACAACTTGCCAGGTATTGAGCTTTATCAAACGGATGAAAGCCATCCGAGCCTTGCTGGTTCGTATGCCGCTGCATGCGGATTTTATACGGCTTTTTTCCGAAAAGACCCCAGCCTTATTGTATTCGATGCAGGCCTCAATCCTGTAACAGCATCTCAAATCAGACAAGCTGCAAAAGAGGTAGTCTTTGATTCTTTGTCGACATGGTTGGTAGATGCATACGATGCGAATGCATCTTTTACAAGTAACATCAACGGATTGTCGGTTGGTTTTCAAAATGCATCCATCAACTCAAATTCTTATTTGTGGGATTTTGGGGATGGTAATTCCTCCACATTACTCAATCCCACACACAGTTATGCTAGTTCCGGAACTTATTTGGTTACATTAACCGCAACCAATTGTTTCTCCACTTCCACAGATTCCATCATTTTGAACTTCAGCAACACCGGCCTGAACGAAATAGAAAACACCATACAACTCTTTCCAAACCCAGCCTCCGATGAAATTAGATTCCACACTTCGAATCAAAACCTTTTACAATTTGAACTGATAGGCATCGATGGGCAGGTTCTGGGGAAATTCGATTGCGATATCAAAAGCGTCCATATCCAAAATCTGCCGCAAGGAACATACTTTATAAAGCTATTACTCAAGGATAGAGTAGTAATAAAATCATTTCAAAAAATGTAGTTTTACTTTCATTTTCATATATAAAATTCATGAGAAGCTCCTTGTTATGGATTTTGCCAATGGCCATCCTATTGTTTTCCTGCAATGAAACCTCAACACGAGAGGACATTCTTGATGAGCGGGAAAGAGCCCTGATTCAAAGGGAAAACGAACTGCTCTTGCAAGAAAAGCAAGTTTCGAAACGCAACAAACCCTTGCGGGATGAGTCTGTGGTCGAAAATGAAGAACTAAACTCGGCAACTTCCAAAAGAATCCAAAAACAAGAGCAAAATCAATCCGAATCAAACCCCATTCCTGGAGAATATCCTTTGGCTTCGTCGCGGTTATTGGTTCTTGATGACATCATTGACATGAGCCCCCATGATCAAACACTGATGCGTAACGAAATTTTTGCCCGCCATGGCTATGCTTTCAAAACCCAGTGGCTACTTGAACACTTTTCTCAATTCCCATGGTACAAACCAATGTACCAAGATGTGAGCTCGAGGCTTTCGGAGATAGAAAAAAGAAATGTTAAATTCCTATTGGAGCACGAAGGGTGAGTCTCCATCATTTCAATTGACTTGGTAAGAATTTGGTCGTAACTTCATGCCCAAATTCCTAACCATGAAAAAAACACTTTTGCTGGCATCCCTTGTCGCAGTTTCCTACTGCGTCTCAGGCCAATCCTTTGAAGGAACCCTACACACCAATCAGTTCATTTGGTTGGAGTTTAACGGTCCTACCGATAGCCTCATCAACGGATCCTACTTCAATAAACGACTTGCTGGAGAAATCAAATTCACTGGCTTAAGGAAGCGAGATACGCTCCAATTGCAAGAAAAAAGTGCTAATGGTGGAGTAGCGGCCACTTTTGTATTAGTAGACTATAAAGACAGTCTGATAGGTAATTGGAAAAAAACCGGCACCAAAAACGGAATGCCTGTTCGCTTGTACAAAACCAATCCAGCATTAAAGTCATTTGCACGGATTCCAAAAACAGATGCCTTGATCATGGGAGACGGGAAAACCCTCAAGACGGATATGGCAGGCAATGGTGAACCGGGAATTACACCAGACAAATTGGAGCTTACTTATGCGGCCAACGGATTGCTTAGCACTAAATATTCATACATGTATGAAGACGGTGCACATCCATGGGGGGGTGTGAATTACCGGGTTTTCAATCTTAAGACCTCCAAACAAATCGACTTGTTGCAAGAGTTCCACTTAAATTGGAACTGTTTTTGAAAGCCGCGAATGAAAAAGCGCTCGTATCCATACAACAGCACAAATCAAATAGCGGTTTTAGCGAAGATGAATGGATCAATGAGCTTGGCGGAGCCGAGCAGTATAAGCAAGCTTTCGAAAACCCGAGCCTCAATAAACAAGATTGCTCCACCTTTATGGTTGATGCCAACGGTATTCATGTAATCAAATCGTCTTACTTTGGTCTTAGCACCACCATGATGGCCTTGGATCTCGATTTGGATTTGGTCTTCACCTTCGCAGAAATCAAAAACTACCTTAAAAAAGACTCGGTTTTAAATTTATAATTGATTTACAATCGTTTGTGTAGTGGCTCGGAATGGAATGGGCGCCTCAAATAATTTGTAAACCATTGTAAATTAATCACTTTTTGTAAATTCGCGCTCCACGAGCGTATGCAAAAAAGTGCCATTCTGAAAATTTTTCCCGTTACCCTGTTTCTTCTTGCCTTTCAATTTGCACAGGGTCAGGTGTACGCACCATTGGCAAATGTTAGAACATATGGCTACTCATACGATATGGAGCCTGGTTTCTACAAGAAGCCCGTGTATCTGCGATTTTCTGCGCCCAAAGACGGTCGATTCAAGTATACGATTTCCGGTGGCGAAGGTGTTTATCAATTCGACAACAAACCAAACGCAATAATAGATAGCATCTCCACCATCGCCCTTCAAATCAAGGTGAATGGGGAATGGCTTGACACGATTTTCGTTGGAACCTATTTCATTCGTGAGAGCATCACTTTGCCTATTGTCTCTTTGCATCTGAACCGTGCTGATTTTGATGCGCCTGGTGGTATTTTGGATGGAAGGCTTATTACATCCGGCGACTCGGTAGGCAATAAAATCATAAAGACAGAGGGAAGGGTTTGGCGAAAGGAAAGCACCAAAACTTTCGTCGAGTTCATGGACTCCACAGGCACGCGAAGGCTCGGAAACATGCGCATCAAGCCTTTCGGTGGAATGACAATTGGCTCACCCGAGAAAGGCATGCGCTTGGTTACGGATACTACTTTGGGATCAAGAAACATCGGATTCAATCCATTTCCGAACAAACCGTTTAAGTCATACAGGACGCTTGTTTTAAGAGCATCCGGTAACGACCAAAACCAAACCCGAATGAAAGACATGACCCTTTGCTCTATTGCTAAGGACCTTGGTTTGGACTTTATGGATTACCGTCCATCCGTTATCCTAGTAAATGGCGACTACTGGGGCATATACAACATTCGTGAAAAAATAAATTACGAGTATCTCTACTACAATCACAAGGCACCCAAAAACGAAAGCACCATACTCGTAACAGCCGATGGAGGTGAAAACGAACAATACCAAGAGATGGTCCGGTACATCGGTAAATCCTTCCCCGATTCAGCGGCTATTGATTCAGTAAACTCTGTCATGGACCTGGAGAATTACATCAACTTCTCCATACTTCAGATACATATCCGTAATCTGGACTCCAGAGGAAACATCCGTTTTTGGAAAAGCACCGCCTTGGATAATCGATGGAGATGGATTTTTTATGACTCCGATTTGAGCAGTGAGATAGGAAGCACAAACGATAACTTCCTTCGCGCAAGACTAAGTCCCAAGCAAACCGACTGGTACAATCCTGGATATGCAACCATCGTTTTACGAAACTTGACCAGCCACAAACCAATCAGGGACCTTTTCATCAACCAGTATTGTATGCTTTTGGGATCCCGAATGCATGTTGACACCCTTGTAAATCGTATTGATCAATTCGCATCCATCTTACGCCCGGAAATACCTCACCATGCTAAACGAAGAGGACGATCCAGAAGTGGCAGCGTTAAAGGTTGGGAGGAGCAGATTTCGAAATTCAAAAAGTTTTTCCCTTTGCGGGATGAAGCCGTATATGGTCACATCATGTCGTCTTTTGACCTGAGCGAAGACCCTGTTCTTGTAACCATAACCAATAAC
>JBKCHO010000027.1:0-18024 GCA_046302815.1 Bacteroidota bacterium
CAAAAAGCCGTATCAATTTGTGGCTATCCGTAACGATATCACAAGGCTCAAAGAACAGGAACGAGAGTTGTCGAATTTCTTCCGATTGGCTGTTGACTTGCTTTGTATCGTAACAGTAGAGGGAAGGTTTTTGAAAGTAAGTGAATCGTTTCCTGCCGCATTGGATATGACCGAGGAGGAATTGCTCAATTCTTCTTTTATGGATTTGATACATCCCGAAGATCGAATCGCTACTGCCAAAGAAATGGAAAAATTGGCAGCCGGAGGCACCAGCATCGATTTCGAAAACCGGTATCGGAAAAAAGATGGAACTTATTTGCAGTTGTCATGGAAAGGATCCATGAATCGGGAAGACGGACTGATTTACGGCACTGCGACCGACATCACTAAAAAGAAGGAAGTAGAAGAGCGATTGATCCAGTCGAAAATTGAGATGGAAAAAGCAAAGGCGAAAGACACCTTTCTCGCCAATATGAGCCACGAGATCCGTACGCCCTTAAATGCCATTATCGGGTTCAACGATTTGTTACGACAAACCAATCTCGACCGCGAACAGCAAGGACATGTTGAGATCATTGGTAATGCCTTGAAAAACTTGAGTGTAATCATCAACGACATACTCGACCTTTCGAAGTTGGAGAGCGGCAAGCTAGAGCTAGAAAAACGACCCTTCAGCATCGAATCTTTGGTGAAGCAGGTGGTTCAGATGCATCTGGTCCGGGCCAAGGCGAAAAACCTGAAGCTCATGCTCAACTTCGACAGCGAAATCCCAGAATATGTTATTGGCGATGAAACCCGGCTGTCGCAAATCCTCATCAACCTGCTTTCGAATGCCATTAAATTTACCGAGCAAGGAAGCGTCGAAATCAAAGCAACAGAATTGTCGCGGGTTAACCATTCGGTCATTGTTCGTTTCAGCGTGAAGGATTCCGGCATCGGTATTGACCCTGCCAAGTTGAACCTGGTGTTTGAGCGATTCACTCAAGCTGAAGATTACACCACTCGTATGTATGGAGGCACAGGGTTGGGACTAAACATCGTGAAATCCTTGGTGGATTTACACCGTGGTACGCTTCATGTAGAAAGTACTCCGGGAAAAGGCTCAGAATTTGCATTTGAATTGACCTATCCGATCTCGGCCGAATCACCAGAAGAGCAGGATACACACAGAGACTCCAAGACATCCGCCACATCATTAAAGGGGCTTCGCGTACTGGTTGTGGAAGACAATGAACACAACCAAATACTCGCTAAAACATACTTGGAGCGAAGTGGCGCACAAGTGGAAATCGCAGGTAATGGCTTGCTTGGTTTGCAGGCTTTAACTAAAAGCAGCTTTGATGTGGTATTGATGGATATTCAAATGCCCGTAATGGATGGGTTACAAACCACCGAACGCGTTCGAAATGAATTGTTGTTGGAGCTTCCCATCATCGGTTGTTCAGCGCATGCCCTGGAATCGGAGAAGGCCCGTTGCCTGGAAGCGGGTATGAACGATTACATCACCAAACCCTATACAGAACAGGACCTGATTAATGCTTTTGCCAGACGAAAGCTGATAAAGAGTGAAACTACAAAGCCGGAGTCAGAGCTATCGGCCATGATTGAAAAAGACAATGTAGTAGCCATCTTCCGTCATTGGGAATCGCACTATGGTAGAAACACGATGGAGCTGCTTTTGACCGCACTTCGAGACCGTATTCCAACTGACATCAGCAAAATTGAATCCTATTTGCAATCTGGTGACAACAATGGATTGGAGGCTTTAGCACATAACATGGCTAGTTCGTTGGGTGGACTGAGACTCATGCATGGTATGGGATTGACGAAAAAACTGGAGCATGCTTCAAAGCGTAACAATAAGGAATTGATGGAGTCTGTTTCCAGAGAACTTGTTGCTTATTTACAAGATGCGTTTGAGGAAGTGAAATTGCTTTGATATCCGGAAATACGCTTGAACCGCATTCATTTAATTGAGAAGCGGGAGGCAATAAGCAGGAGGCGGGGGCGGAAGCAAATCAAATCCGCGGCAATACGCTCGATCCGTGTTATTCGTGTTCACTTAAATGAGTGGCGGACAGCTGTAGTCAGAAGCAAATCGAAGGTGCAAAATCCTGATTCTGCTTGATAAATGGCATGCTGTTTAAGGTTAACTCTAAAATTAGTCTCCTTTTTACGAATTCAATTACTCGATGGGAAACAAAAGTTTGTGTACCTTGTTCAAGATATTACAATCAACTATGTGTTTCCCTTATGTTTATGCGAATCAAATTACTGCTACTAATTTCATTCATTGCAATATCCATCCCGCTTTTTGGGCAAGGATGTAGCGATGCCGGCGTTTGCACGATTAACAGCTTCAAGCCGGAATTATCAGATAGCTCCATAAAATCGAAAAACCAAATCAAGGTTGGAGTGTCGTACGGTGCGGCAGATAATTCCATTACGGTTTTCGGCTCTTATGTCGAATTTAACCGTGCATTAAATAGCCGGATGGGGTTAGATATAAAATTGACTTCTTTGGCGCAAGATGGAAACAGTATTAATGTTTGGGGATTGTCTGATATTTACCTGAACGGCCACTATAAATTTGGGAAAAGCATTCGTGCCACATTTGGATTGAAAATTCCCTTGACGGATGGAAACAGGGATTTGGACGGGCTTCCCTTGCCCATGGATTACCAAGCCAGTCTTGGTACATTGGATTTGATCGGAGGCATAGGTGTCTCCTTAGGAAAACTGCACTTGGTTGGCGCCTTTCAACAACCAATCAAGCAAAACAAAAATTCATTTCTTTTGGATTCCTACCCAACAGATTCACCAATTCGTTCTTTCCAATCGACCAACCAATTTGAACGGGCAGGCGATGTATTAATTAGGGCTTCCTATCCCATTTCTATTGGTGAGAAATTCAAGTTCACCCCAAGCGTTTTACCCATATACCACTTAGCTGATGATACTTATGTGGATGGCGAAAACACAACTCGAACAATCTTCGGATCCCAAGGTTTTACTCTTAATGGGAACTTGTATCTGGATTATGCCATCACATCCAATAGTTCAATGCAAATCAACGCTGGTATGCCATTTATTGTTCGAGAGACAAGACCCGATGGATTGACCAGAAGCTTTGTTGTTAATTTGGAATATGGGATAAAATTTTGAGCGATGTGACTTTCATTGTCTATCGCCCGTATTATGTAATCAACTCGATTCGTTTTTTTTGTTTTCATTGAATATGCAGAAGGTAACAATTCCAATCCGCGAAAATCCGCTTGATCGGCGAAATCCGTGTTCCCTTTTGAACGAAACCAAGCGCATGAAACACAGGGTTTCATCCGAATTTGAAAAAGAAATAAACGTTTAATTTGATGCAAAGTGTTGTGGCTGGAACGTACAAATAATATTTTCGCCGTGGGGCGGGAACGGTAGTTCCCCAGAAAGATGTTTTCACCAAACAGCAAACATTTAAACGTTTAAGATCCGCTGGAAATTTGCAACCGCCTTTGCGTTCCGATATTTTCGCTGTGGGGTGGGGACGGTAGTCCCCAAAATATCTTTACCAAACAAAAAAATTAAACGTTTAAGATCCGCTGGAAATTTGCAACTGCCTTTGCGTTCCGATATTTTCGCTGTGGGGTGGGGACGGTAGTCCCCCACAACGTAAATTTTGAATATCTCTTTCATTGGTTCACATCCTTTCTTCATATACATCCCAAGCCTATTCAAAAATGCACCTGGCGAAGAGATGAGCTCCATTTGTCTATTTTTGTAATTTAACATTCTATAATTCTCAAAGCCTTGTCCATTCTTTTCCTCGATATCGAAACCATTCCACAGCATCCCTCTTTCGAGTCCTGTTCGGAGGAAATGAAAAAACTATGGTCGCGCAAAGCGGTCAATCTAAAGCATGAGCCCGAGGAGACCGTGGAAGATTTATACAAGCGCGCAGGAATTTATGCTGAGTTCGGAAAAATCATTTGCGTTTCGACTGGATTCATACACGAGTCAAATGGGCAGGAAACCCTACGCATCAAATCTTTTTATGGTCACGAGGAGAATTTGATGTTGATGGAGTTTGCCGATTTATTACGAAAAAGTTTTTCAAATTCGGATAGCAGACTATGTGCACATAATGGCAAGGAATTCGACTTTCCTTTTCTAGGTAGAAGGATGATCATAAACCAAATTCCATTGCCAACCATTTTGGATGTGGCCGGAAAAAAACCTTGGGAAGTAAATTTTTTGGACACCATGGAGATGTGGAAATTCGGTGACTTCAAAAGCTACACACCTCTCAACCTTCTCACACATGTTCTAGGAATTCCGAGTCCGAAGGATGATATCGATGGAAGCCAAGTGTGGTCTGTTTACTGGCAGGAGAATGACCTTGATCGCATCGTCCGCTATTGCGAGAAGGATGTAGAAGCGCTGGCGAATGTTTATCGGCGCATGAAAGGTTTGCCGGTGATTCCAAAAGAGCTTATTGTACGGGCTTGATCGTAGCCGCTCCACTGGTTCGATACCACGACAGACCACTAGTGGTCATGGCCACGGTTACATAAAAACCCTAAGATTTGGGACGCGTCGCTACTCCCAAAAAAGCACAGTGGATAAACTCGAAAGGTTCACATATCCTTGTCCGTCTGATGGCCATACACCCTTAATATTGAACTTCGCACTTGAGTATTCGGAAACATTAAAGGAGTCGACGAGGGTATAATAGGAATAATTTGGATTAGAGGATGTGCCTTGGTTCACAGCCAGTGTATAATTCAATATGAGCCTCTGACTGTTAGGCGATGTGCTCCATGTCGTGCTTCCGGGAACAGTATACATGTCGTTTATATCATATGCGGTATGATCGATGAATGTATTAGAGGTATTGAACTGAATGTCGGTTATCATGTATTCAAAATTATCCATGAAGTTCGGACCCTGCGACCAGATCCTATTGGGGTCTTGTGCTAATACTTGTTGCAAGCCTTGACCTACACACCCATCGCCAACACGGGAAGCGGAAATAGAAAAGTTATTGCCATTTGCCAAGCCTGTAAAGCTATTGGGAGAGGATATGGGATAATAACTACAGGTATAACTGTACAGGAAACCGGAACTTGGAACTTCTACGAAGAAATTCTCATACTTCTGCATAGAATCAGCCGTGAAATCGCCGGCTCCGCGGCTGATTAAACTAGTGCCTTCGAAAGTCGTGTCGTATGACCCATCTGGATTTTCGGCCAAAGCTTGGCCCACATCCAAATAATAAAAGTTATTGGAGTTGAATCCGATGTTAGTAGCCCACTTGGTATAAAAAACACCATCCCAATTAGGTACTTGACTAAAACATATCGTGATCTTTTTTCCATTCTGGGCGTTGAATTGCCAATTGCCACTTAAATCGGTTCTTACCCTGGTGAGCCATTTCAACCAGGAGCCTCCTTTGTAATATGCGGTAATTTGAGTCAATCCCGGACCTACCGATACCAGTCTCCCGTTTTCCTCATTCAAAATCTTATCGTTACTAACAGTCATTGAAAGGGGTGAGGCTGTATAAAAATTAATAGTAGGAAACGGATTTGCTCCAGGACCGTAATAACAAATGGCTTCAACTACATCCAAAATAATTGGGTCAGCAGTTCGTTGATAATAGTGAAATGATGAAGTCACCTTGTTGGGATAGATAGTCCAAAATGTATCGGTCAACGACCCGGTAGTATTTCTGTTTACCATTGTAAATGCGCCATCGAGCGTGTCGCCATTCAACACAGCCCTTACAGTTGACATTCCCGAACTTCCACCCGACTGAATAACATTTCCGTTAATGCTTCCCAAGTTTGGGTTTTCAAAATAGAACGCTGGAGATCCGCCAACAATCTGACCTTGTAGATTCCTAATCGTATAAGTAGGGATCATTTGAGAGGTGTTGCTTTGCATTTTCAAAAACGGCGAACTGAATTGGATGGAAAAAGGATCGGTTGGCAATGGCACAGTATCCGGAACAACCTCTACCAATAAGGCAACGCTTTCTCTAACATTATCGGAAAACCATACAGAAGCAGTACCAACCTTGTTGGTGGTCATCATCGAACCTGATAGGGATACAACCGCTGCATTGTTTGTGCTTAATGAAAGTGCAGCACCTGTTTGAACTGCATTCCCATTCAAATCATATACATTGGCTGTTAATTGAAGCGATTGATTGGGATGCAATACGAGCCTATTTACCATTGGCTGGATGAAACCATCTTTTCTTTGAACGGGAGCCGGAGTGAAAGTTATTTGATTGTTGCCTATGGATCCAGGAGGGATTCCAGGCGACTCCTGATCGTCTTTGGAGCAAGAAACCAATAGGGCAAAAAATAAAATCAGCAGGCTGAATCGAATACGGATATGCATATTAAATTTTTTTGCTGTTTATACTTGAGTATACTTAAAAAGTTACGGAAACTTAGAAAAACAAAAACAGCCTTAGCCCATGGGCTATTGACTCGTTTATAGTGGCGTAATAAAAAAGCCACAAGCCTCGATAGGTTACTTATTGATCTCGATAAAGCGCTCTATATCCCGCACCAATCCGAATACAATGATTGTGTCTGATTCAATTAGCACCGTCTCGGAATTAGGAACACCCAAAATGTGACACTCCTTCACAACTTCACCGTCTTTTATCACTTCGGTTTCACGTTTGAGCGTGATGAGATTCAAATTGTATTTGCTACGCAAATTGATATCGCCGAGGGTACGGTTGGCAATGGACCTTGGTGTTTTAACTTCCACGATCTCATAATTATCCGGCAAAAGCAATGATGTAAGGATATTGGGATTCAGCAAGCGCTCGGCTACTGCGAGCCCAACATCGTTTTCAGGAGAAAGGATTTCGGTAACTCCTATTTTTTCGAGTATCATTCGTTGGTGCTTTCCATTGGCACGCGCCATGATGCGCTTCACCTTCAATTCCAATAGCTGCACGATACAAAGCATGAGTGCTTCGAAATCCTCGCCGATAGCCACCACCACCGCATCCATCTCATGCACATTGTGCGAACGCAACAATTTGATATCGGTTGCATCCATACATACCGCATAGGACACATCTTCTTTGATATCTTCTATATGCTCTTCACTGCTATCAATTGCCAAAACCTCCGCTCCCCTCAGCGCCAGCGTGCGTGCAATTGCATTTCCAAACTGACCAAGACCGATAACTGCGAATTTGTATTGCGACATTGCGATTGACGATTTACGATTGAATTTTAGGTGTTATGATTCTGCCACTAATATTATTTTACCTCCAACGCTTGTTTTAGGTCTTCGACTAAATCCTCCACATCCTCTATTCCCACACTAAGACGGATGAGGGAGTCGGATACTCCTGACTTCTCTCGCTCGGCCTTAGGTATACTTGCATGGGTCATGCTGGCAGGATGTCCTATCAGGGATTCCACTCCACCCAACGATTCGGCTAGAGAAAACACTTTCGTGGATGCCGCCATGCGGAAGGCCTCCTCCATTGAGTCGCCTTTCATCGTGAAGGAAATCATGCCTCCGAAATCACGCATCTGTGATTTAGCAATGGCATGGTTTGGATGATCTTCAAAGCCTGGCCAATGCACTTTTGCGATGCGAGGATGTTGTCGCAAAAAATGTGCAATCTCCCTGCCGTTTTTACAATGCGCTTGCATGCGCACATGCAAGGTTTTAAGTCCGCGTAATACCAAGAAGCTGTCCATAGGACCAGGAACGGGTCCACACGAATTGGTGATGAAAGCCAACTCTTCATGCACCTTGTCATCGTTCGTACAAACCGCACCCATAACCACATCAGAGTGACCGCCCAAGTATTTCGTAGCAGAGTGCATCACCATAGTGGCACCCAACTCAAGCGGATTTTGCAGGTAAGGTGAGGCGAATGTATTATCAACAACCAGCATCAAACCATGCTCTTTGGCAATGGAGGCGCATGCTCGGATGTCGATGATTTTCATCAGCGGGTTGGTCGGAGTCTCCACCCAAAGCATTTTCGTTTTACTGTTCACATGCTTTCGGATGTCTTGTGCATCGTGCATGTTTACGAAGTGGAAAACGATTCCGTAATGGGCAAACACCTTAGTGAACATTCTATATGATCCACCATACAAGTCATCGGTGGCAATCACCTCGTCGCCCGGACGAAGCATCTTGATGATGGTATCTTCAGCTCCTTGACCGGAGGAAAAACACAATGCATGCTTGGCTCCCTCCAAAGAAGCAATGCACTTCTCTAGAGCAACACGGGTTGGATTTTTTCCCCTCGCGTAAGCATATCCTTTGTGCTTACCGGGAGATTCCTGAACATAGGTTGATGTTTGATATATAGGGGTCATAATGGCCCCAGTGGATGGATCGGGCTCTTGGCCTGCGTGGATCGCGCGTGTGGCGAATTTCATTTCAAAGGATGTTTAACATGGCAAAGGTAGAATGATTATAGCCAATGGGAATGATACTCATAGCAATTATGAACACTCCAAGCTGAATTAAAAACATACGCTTCAACATAAATCAAAACTGAATGCGTTTTTCACTTGTTTAATCCCTTTGTATCCTAACTTAAACATTTAACCCCTTAAAAATCTTAACTTTGCGATACATGCCCCCTAGTCCCAACATGGAAATCAAAGCAGGTCCACTGTTAAACGAAATCAACGAACCCGCCGATTTGCGTCTGCTGAAGCAGGAGCAACTCAAACAGGTTTGTGATGAGTTGCGTCAATATATCATTGATATCGTGTCAGTTAATGGCGGCCATTTTGGTGCCAGCCTGGGCGTTGTCGAGCTAACAGTAGCTATTCACTACGCCTTCAACACTCCTTACGACCAGCTAGTTTGGGATGTAGGGCACCAGGCCTATGGTCATAAGATTTTAACCGGCAGAAGAAAGGTTTTTCATACAAACCGCATTTACAAAGGCATCTCTGGTTTCCCTAAAAGGTCTGAGAGTGAGTATGATACATTTGGCGTAGGTCACTCATCAACCTCCATTTCTGCCGCATTGGGTATGGCTGTGGCATCCCGCATACAGGGCGACCGTGAACGGCAGCATGTTGCTGTAATTGGCGATGGTGCCATGACAGCGGGGTTGGCCTTCGAAGGGCTAAACCATGGAGGCGTGGAAGATTCCAACCTGTTGGTGGTATTGAACGACAACTGTATGAGCATCGACCCGAATGTGGGTGCTTTGAAAGAATACCTTACTGATGTAACCACTTCGCACACCTACAACCGTGTGAAAGATGAGATTTGGAACATTCTTGGAAAAATCTCCAAGTTTGGACCCAATGCGCAGTCCATAGCACAAAAAGTAGAGAACGCCATCAAGTCCGCTGTTCTCAAACACAGCAACCTATTTGAATCGTTGCGCTTCCGCTACTTCGGACCTATAGATGGCCACGATGTAAACCATTTGGTTAAAGTGATGAACGATCTTAGAGACATCCCTGGTCCGAAAATCCTGCATTGTGTTACCGTTAAAGGTAAAGGATACGAACTCGCCGAAAAAGATCAAACCAAATGGCATGCCCCCGGTTTGTTCGATAAAGTTACCGGAGAGATTTTCAAGCCAACCGTTGAAAAACCACAGCCTCCCAAATACCAGGATGTATTCGGTCACACTTTGGTTGAGCTTGCGCAGATGAATGAAAAAATCGTTGGCGTTACACCCGCTATGCCTTCAGGCTCTTCGATGAACATCATGATGAAGGCGTTCCCAGAACGATCTTTCGATGTGGGTATCGCAGAACAACATGCAGTGACCTTCTCAGCTGGAATGGCTACACGCGGTCTCGTACCATTCTGCAACATCTACTCGTCCTTCATGCAACGGGCATACGACCAAGTGGTACATGATGTGGCACTTCAAAACCTGCCAGTGGTTTTTTGTTTAGATCGAGGTGGGTTGGCTGGGGCCGATGGACCAACACACCACGGCACATTTGACTTCGCTTTCTTCCGTTGCATTCCCAATATGGTGGTTTCGGCTCCTATGAATGAGGAAGAGCTTCGTAACTTGATGTTTACCGCATCCACCCACAATGGTCCTTTCTCTATACGCTATCCTCGTGGAAACGGTGTGATGGTAGAATGGAGAACTCCACTTAAGCAAATTCCTGTTGGCAAAGGCCGAAAGGTCCGCGACGGAGAAGAAGTTGCTATTTTGACTATTGGGCATCCCGGAAATTTTGCCGTTGAGGCCTGTAAGCGATTGGAAAAAGAAGGTTTCAGCCCAGCACACTATGATATGCGTTTCGTAAAGCCTATCGATGAGGAAATGCTGCATGAGGTCTTCAAGAAATTTTCAAAAATCATTACCGTGGAAGATCATTCCTTGCAAGGCGGATTCGGAAGCGCCGTTGCCGAATTCATGATCGACCATGGATATACAGCACAAATCAGCCGTCTCGGTATTCCAGATCGATTTATCGAGCATGGAGAACAGAAAGAGTTGTATGACGAGTGCGGTTTTGATGCCAAGGCTATTGTTCAGGCTGTTCACCATTTGGCAGCATCCGCTGTGGAGTCGGTTGCTTGACCAACTCAATGCTTTAATTGTCAAATAATTGCAACGAAAACCGCCACCCTATTGCAATCCTGTGGTTGAATTACTATCTTTAAGGTTCTGAAAACCAAAAAACATTAACAATGAAATACTTCAGCATCCTGGTTGTTTTGTCGGCTTTCCTGATCACAGGAAACGCTCAAGCGCAAAACGCTTCCCGCCTCAATGGTAAAGCATTTTGGTACATGATGAAAAATGTAGATGGTACCGGTGAGGAGATTCATGACAACATCCGTTTCAGCGATAACATCATGTATTCCGATTTGGCAGGAGCAAATGCCCGCACCAAACCCGCCAAAGTATCAGAGAGAAACAATGGTGAGTCCTCTTCGTTCGTAACAACAGTTACCGATGCCAATGGCAATGAACTCCGCTACGAGTGCTCAGTGGAGGGTAATTCCATCATGGGTAATGTGAGTATGAAAAAAGCGGATGGTACAGTTAGCGAAATGGTTCTGCGTGGCATGACACAGGAAGAGTTCCTTCGCATCAAAAAAATGAAGGACGATTATACCAAGAGCCAGTCCAAGTAAGGTTCTTGCCCCTCTTATCCCACAAAAGCCGCCAACTTCTGGCGGCTTTTTTTATGTCATGAATTCGAGGAACAGCAATACCTTTGCATATTCATGAGAGCCTTTCAAATTCTGGTTGCCTTAAATCTCTTGCTATCGACACTGTCTTCGCTAGCAGCGAATTTTATTTCAGGCAAGGTTACAGGTGAAGGCGGTGCTCCTCTTCCTTTTGCCGGAGTTTATGTGAACGGCACCACCAAGGGAACAACAACCAATGCTGACGGATATTACCGGTTGGAGATTGATGCCACTGCCAGTGAACTGGTGTTCCGTTATATTGGATACAAGACGAAAGTCGTAGCCATTGCCAAATCGCAAGAGCGTGAAATCAACATGGATGTAGTGCTTGAGCCGGAATCCTATTCATTAGGCGAAATTCAAATCAAAGCCGATGCAGAGGACCCCGCTTACGGAATCATCCGTAAAGCAATTGCAAGCCGAAAAAAACACGAGAACCCAGCCAAATCCTATTCGTGCCAAGCCTATGTGAAGGGACTACAACGGCTCACCAAATATCCTAAGAAGCTATTCGGACAGGAAATACAACTAGATGCCTTCATTGATACAGCAACGGGTATCGTATACCTGTCGGAGTCTGTTGCCTTGCTGGAGTTTGAAAAACCCGACAAAACAAAAGAAACCATGCTGTCATCCAAAGTAAGTGGCAACAACAGGTCTTTTTCATTCAACCAGGCTTCAGAAATGCCTGTGAACATATATGACAACATTATCCAAATTGCGAATCTAAGCCCAAGAGGATTTATTTCGCCGATATCTTCAGGAGCTTTCACATACTACGATTACCGTTTGGATGGCTCCTACTTGGAAGATGGTGTTTGGATCAACCGTATAGAAGTGCTTCCCAAAAGAAAATCGGATCCTGTTTTCTCAGGATACATTTACATCCAAGATGGGGCATGGCGTGTGCACAGCTTCGATCTACTGTTGAAAAAGGATGCTCAAATCCAATTCGTAGATTCAATTCGCATCAATCAGATTTACATTCCAGCCGACAAAGAAGGCAAAATATGGATGGCAGGAACCGTCAATTATATTTTTGCATTCGGTGCATTCGGTTTCGAAGGCAACGGAAGCTTTGTGTCGGTCTACTCCCAATATGAACTGAACAAGCCTTTCGGCAAGAGATACTTCAAAGGGGATGTTTTGAAAATAGAACAAGGCGCCAATGAAAAAGACACGACCTATTGGGAAAGCACCAGACCCATTCCGCTGACAGACGAGGAGCAGCGCGACTATGAATATCGCGACAGCATGCAAACCATCAAAGAGTCGAAGCCTTACTTGGACTCTCTTGACAGAAAAGCAAATCGATTCGCCATTGGCAAGATTTTCACAGGGTATGTCTACAATGATCGCTATCGAAAAACCACTTATGCGATTCCGGGTTTGATTGATAACATTCAATACAACACCGTGGAGGGTTTGAATGCAGGCGTAGGCGTTGACATATCCAAGCGTCCGGACAACAATAAGGATACGGATATTGGAATCAAGTTTAGGTATGGTGTGGTAAATGAAAAGTGGAACGCGACAGCCTCCTATCGTCATGTTTTCGCACCTAAGATGTTTGGCGCTTGGTCGGCTGAAGGTGGAAGCGACTTGGTACAATTCAATGGAAGTAATCCGATTTCGGCACTGATTAATACTAGCTACACACTTATAGACGGGCGCAATTACATGAAGCTCTACAATAAGGATTTCTTAAAAGCATCCATTCGAGTTGAGCCGTTGAACGGCATTCGCCTGAGTTATGGAATGGAGTATGCCTGGAGGTCGCCTGTAAAAAATCAATCTTTCGAAACATGGGCGCGTTCGAAACAATTTACCATCAACAATCCCCCCTTCGTTGGATTGAGCGATTCCGGATTCGTAAAAAGTGCATCGCTTATTTACAGAGTGGGCATGCGCATCCGCATCAAGCAAAAGTATGTTGACCGCCCTGATTTGAAATATATCGTCGGTTCAAAATTCCCAACCATTTCCGCCAACTACACTTCCGCCATTCCGCATGGTGGTGTATTGGATGCCGACTATGGATTAATTAGGCTTGGAATAGAGGACGAGGTCTCCCTTGGTATGGCTGGCAGACTATCTTACAATGTGGTACACGGCAGATATTTATATGCCCGTCAAACCCAATTCATGGATTTGTTCCATTTCAATGGAAACCGAACGGTGTTATCCGAATTCGCACCTGAGCGGTTCGAGTTGTTAGACTACTATACCTACAGTACAACCAATCCGTTTTTGGCTATATACATGGAGCATGCGTTCGGAGGACTTTTCCTGAACAAGATTCCTGGCATTCGTAAACTCAAGTTGAATGAAATTGCAGGAGCACGCATGCTACAAATGGAAGGCATTGATGAACATATTGAATTTTCCTTTGGTGTGGAAAAGCTTGGGGTGTTCCGTGCCGATTTTGTGATGTCGCTGGGCGATAATGGGGTTGCCAAAACCGGTTTTGTTTTGGGGATCAAGCGCACATTCGGCAGATAACCCCATTTTTCATGAACCGATTGACATCAACCCTACCTTTTATATTATTGCCTTTGCTTTGCATTGCAACATCGTGTTTAAGACATGAGGAAGGATTATCAGCCGAATCGAAAGCCGCAAGAGTTGTTGTAGCATCCGAACACATCGATAGCCTTCGCATCCGAAAAGAGCTGGATAAATTACGAATTCCAGTCAGGTTTCATCAAGTGGTTTTTTCATCCTACACAAACAATAGAGGCAGCCTTATTTGGATTGAAAACGGACACTTCAACCAACACGCCATACTTGCATCTGCTTTCTTTTGGAGATATCTGCATGAGGGTCTTTTGGACAAGACAGCCTTTCTGCCACAAATGGAGAGTGTATTCCGAAGTTGCAACCTGGATGAGGATTTGGTTATACCATCCAGCAAAGTGGTTTCTATGGATATCGCCTTCACGAGCCAATGTATCATGTTCATGTCACGATTGTCGGAGGGGAAAGGACCTGAGTTAACCGGACAAAAGGAATGGTACATACCCGTCCGACGATTTATGCCGGAACAGGATGTACCCGTTCCGATTATTGCCATTTCAAAACCATTAACGAGTCCGTTAAACGGACAGTATGTGGCGCTTTCGGATGCTTTAACCAAAATCAAATCATTACATAAGAAAGGGGCTTTAAAACCTGTTCGCTTTCGCGGAAAAAATATCCTTCCGGGAGATTCATCCAAAACCATTCGAGAGGTGAAGGTCTGGGTGCAGGCGTTTTCAGGTTATGACCCCTATGATACTTCTTCCATCTTTCATTCAGCATTTGCAGATAGGGTTAGAGAAGTTCGGTTATGTCTGGGGTTAAATGATACTGCACTTGTCGATGAAGCGCTGATCAACAGAATGAATATTCCAATTCAACATCGTATTCGTACAATACTTGTGAACCTGGAGCGTTGGAAGTGGCTGGCTCCCGACACTTCAACATCCTACATAAGAATAAACATCCCAGATTATTCACTTGAAGTAATTGAGAATGGAGTTATAGTCAAGAGGATGAAGGCTGTTGTAGGTTCCGAATCCAACCATACTGTGATGTTCAAGGATGAGATAGAACAGATCATCTTCAGCCCTTACTGGCATGTTCCATCAGGTATTTTTGAAAAAGAACTTTGGCCCAAATTAAGACGAGACCGCCAATACCTTGCTGCGAACGACATGGAAGTGTTAGGGCCTGATGGTGTGATCGATCCATCCCGAATTGCGTGGAGCAGATATACAGGAAAATCATTTCCTTATCAGATCCAACAAAAGCCTGGACCCAAAAATCCCCTTGGGCTGGTCAAGTTTCATTTCCCAAACCCTTATCACATCTACATTCATGACACCCCAAACCGGGAACTTTTTTTCCTTCAAAAGCGTCCTTTTAGTCATGGTTGCATTCGCATATCCGAACCAGAATGGCTTGCTGCATATTTGTTAAAGGATTTTGATGAATGGAATGAGGCCGCCATAGACTCTGCCATGCATTCCGGTGTTGAGCAATTTGTGCCGTTGAAAAATAAAGTTCCCGTTTACATCACCTACTTCACCAGTTGGGTGAATGAAACGGGGCTGCTGCAATTCCGCGATGACATATATGGTCACGACACCAATATGGAACAAACCATGTTTCCTGAATAAAAATAAAACCACACTTTAGGGGTGTGGTTTTATCAGATTGAAGTGGGCCTACTTGGGCTCGAACCAAGGACCCACAGATTATGAGTCTGTTGCTCTAACCGACTGAGCTATAGGCCCCGCTTGATGATTATCATCAGCTTGGCGCAAAATTACGCCTCTGCCGACAATTATCCAAAGGTGAATGCTATTCCAAAGGAGAAACTCCGGTAAACAAATCATTCAAAGGCTCAAAAACATAGTCGGTCCAACCGTTTTGATGCTTATCCGACTCCTCTTTGTTTGGGAATCCTCCATGCTCTAAGGTTACCTCCGAACCTGCGGGATGTGGTTTCAATGACAAACGAACCCATGAATCTGGAGTTTTGTTGTCCCATTCCTGAGGCTTCCATGTAAAAAACAAGATCCCGCTATGACGATCGGCCTCCATAACTTGACCTTTTACCCATCCGCCAAACCATTCCATTTGTCCATCTTTTACGGTTTCAATGAAACCTCCACCATCACACCATGTGGAAACCACCTCGCGCAAGGTCAAAGTATCGAACACACGCAAAGGCTCTGCATATATCACAAATTGGATTGTAAATGAGAAAGGTTTTCTAGAAACCGAAAGTTCGTTTACACTCATTTGGTGAAAACAACCTTTTCGGTCAAAGTGCCTCCATCAACCATCAGACGCAACAGATAAACACCCGAGGGTAAACCTTGGCCAAACTCCATTGTGTGTGCACCTCCTGATAAGCGGCCATCGGCAATGCTTTCAACGGTCCTTCCGGATAGGTCTGAAAGTACAATACGGACCTCAGCGTCTTTTTGCAACTGGAACCTGATGGATGAAACTCCAACACTTGGGTTTGGATGGATATTAAGCGTGGAAAGGAATTCCACATCCTGTATCCCAACAGTGGATGTGCCTGTCACATTGATATCGTCGATGAAAATGTTGTTGCCTGTGTTTTGAGTGTATTGGAACTTGAATCGTACGCTAGGTTTGTTGTTATACGATACGCTGTTGAGGTTGACGGTTTCTTCTCGCCATTGAGTGGCGTTAGTAGGCACAAAGCTAGAGGAGATGATTCCCGCAGTAGCTAGGTTCAAACCTGATTCGGTGTAACGAAGCGCCCACAATTCGCCACATGTGCTTGAAGCAAGAACCTTCAGCTGGTCCGTAGATGTGGATGAACGAGCAGCATAAGCGAGCTTAAACTTCATGGATGCGTTGGTGATGTTGGTAAAGTTATACCCCGGCGTGATGAACACATCAATTTCGCCGTTGGCATTACCGGAGTGATTGGTTAAACGCAATGATTTGCTACCGGAGTATGCGGCTGTTGTTGTAACCGCCCATGCGTTGCCGGCGTTGTTCTCTACAATCCAATCGGCACCCGATGGAATGGATGAGATGTTTTCAAAATCCTCTGTAAAGGGGGCAGCGGTGGCTGCGGGTGAAGAAGAAACAATTACATGTCCCGTACGCAATCGGGTATTGCTTCCAGCAGATGTATATGCCGTCAAAGTTACATCGTAAACACCAGGGGTGTTGTATTGCACCACCGGATTTTGGTCTGTAGATGTGGAAGGTGTTCCCCCGGGAAAACTCCAACTCCAACTGGTCACATCGGCTTTCCAGGACAAATCGGTGAAAGTAACGCTTGTGCCTGTGCAAACATATTTCTTCACACTGCTAAATTCCGCTACTGGGACGCAGGGAGCTGACACAAATCCGTTGTTGGTACCCGTGGCGAACAGATTGATAAGGGAATGAAGGTTGTTTCGTTGTCCAATGTTTGAAGTCAACGCAGCATGCATTCGTGCCTTTTGTCCATTTGTGAACATGTAATGACAACTAGCGTAATCCATGTAGTTTTGAACATTATCGAGCGAGCCGCATGTTACTTGAGATGTATCACAACTAAAGTTTGCAACACCAATGGTATTCGGCGTGTCCTGCACCAAATCATCATCGCTACAATTGGCTGCCAATCCCGGATTGTTGGTACTTCCCCATGTGTGCGGAAGGTTCAGCCAATGGCCTGCCTCGTGAACCAATGATCGCGCTGCATAGTTACTTCCATCGCTGGTTCCAATACTACCGGTATAATCGTGACGAATTACCACGCCATCGATGGCGCTGCTAATACCTGGATAGTATGCATATCCGGCTGCACCGCTTGCAATATTGTTCACCACCCAAATATTGAAGTATTTGTTGCTGGGCCAGGCTACAAGCGCCTTCACATTATCACCTGCACTGTAGGTTAGGCTCGAAACCGTGCGTGTGATTCCATCGGTACAATTTCCATTGGGATCCCTTTGCGCTAATCGAAATTCTATCTGACAATCGGCTATGAGTGGCTTGAATGGAGTAGCTATCAACACGCTGTCTGCATAAAGCTTTTGAAAGCTCTTGTTGAAAATATCAACCGCGTCTACGATTTGTGCTTTGGAGATGTTCTCTGGTCCGTAATTGTGGATGACGTGGAAGACCACGGGTATCACATACTGTACTGTGCCGCTGGTGCGTTGTGCGGGGTTGTTACGGATGAATTCGCGCGTGAACTCCTCCAATTGGCGAAGGTTCTCCGAGTAACCAGGGTAAGCCTTCTTGGCCTCGCGCACCATTTCATCGGTACCGCAAGCACGGAAATCATTTTGTCCGAATGAATACGAATGGGCTAGC
>JBKCHO010000028.1:0-11058 GCA_046302815.1 Bacteroidota bacterium
TACATAAGGAATGACATTCAACAAACCAGCGGTGATTCCCAGAAACACGGCATGGTTAATTCCCAACAAATAAAACCCAAGACTGTTCAACACCGAAAGGATTGCAATATCGATGGTTAAACCCAATAGATATTTGTAGGACACTGTAGAGGTGGTTTGAAGAATGGAGAGTGCCTTTTCGTGTTTGGTTTTTGGAGTCACCATTTTTACGAAATCTCTGATTTTGCCTCTGTAATAGATGAAGAAAAAGGCATAGATGGGAACCAGTGCAGCTGCAGCGATGAAATTACCGGTGGCGCTAAAGATATCTGCTGCAAATTGACCTCCTGAAGACATTAAGGAAACCAGCTGTTCTTCCATCCACTTCAGCTGTTCTTGTTCGCTGATTCCAAAAGTTGCGGTTACATATTCTTGCAAGGCAGCTATGCGCATATTTAGTTTTTCCGACATCATGGGTAGCTCTTCCCTGAAAGAAAGGAATTGGGAGCTCATGAACCAGAGTAATGCGGTGATGGTAACTCCGATCAGGGTGATGGAGATTAATGCCGAAAGGGATCTCGGAAATTTCTTTTTTTCCATCTTCCTACACACGGGCAAGAGAAGGAAGGCTATAAAAAGACCGATGACCATAGGCACCAAAATGCTTTTGGCAGCAACCAAAAAAAAGATACCTGCGGCGATTAGGAAAACCACACATGAGGTCCGAACCAGATTTTCGTTATTCATGAAACTCTTTTGATTTCAAAGTTAAACATTATTGATGTTGCTTATAAGTCTGATATTCAATTAAATGTGTTATCGCCTAAGAGCATTCCAGTCTGTCGTTCAATAGGATGGCATATTTAAATTGAGTAATTTGGCGCCCGCATCGTGTTTCATGTGCCAATGAAATTGTCGTTTACCCGAATCGGGAAAATCGAAAAGGAAAAATCCAAGCCAAAGCCAGGGAGTCATCCAGGCTCGGTGCATGTGTGGTCGCATTTGTTGCAGCCTAACGATCCTTTTGCTGAAATGGCCGCTTCCATTGTTTCTCCGGATGAATCAGCCAGGGCATTGAAATACCATTTTGAGCGTGATAGGAAGATTTACCTTTCGGGACATGTTTTTATTCGAAAAGTGATTTCCCATTATACGGAGCTGGCTCAGGAACGCATTCAACTTACTCCGGTTGTAAACACCAAGCCATCTGTTTTGAATCCTCCCTTCCCTGTTTATTTCAATATTTCCCATTCGGGCACATACATACTGGTCGCTTTGGGATTTGATTCCGATGTTGGCATAGATGTGGAGGAAATCGCCGACGGCTTTGACACGGATGGATTTGCAGAAAACAATTATCATCCCAACGAGTGCTCTTCCATGTTGGCCTTGAAGGGCGATTTGGAGACCGAATTTTTTTACACCGTTTGGACTAGAAAAGAGGCGTGGCTCAAACTAACAGGCCAAGGTACCAGCGAACGATTGCGAGAGCTCGACTTCTCTGGTGAAACAGAATCACCCAAGGGTGTTAATTGGCCAACCGACATACACATGATTTCATGGAAAGTCGACAAGGATTATTTAGCCACCTTGGCTTCTCCATTCCCCGCCTCGTCCATACTCCATTTCGGATCGGAAACACTGAATTGAATTCAACAATTAAATAGACAACCAAAACAAAAAAATGAGCTCAGGATCAAAATTTCTTCGTGATGTGCATGCCTACTTCGACAAGGCCTCCGCATTCACCACACACAGCAAGGGTACATTGGAGCAAATCAAGGTTTGCAACGGCGTTTACAAATTCCATTTCCCGGTCGAAATCAACGGAACGGTGCGAGTTATTGAAGGCATCAGGGCACAACACAGCCATCACAAATCACCTACCAAGGGTGGTATCCGATACAGTGAAATGGTAGACGAAAAAGAGGTGGAGGCTTTGGCCACTTTGATGACCTTTAAGTGTGCTGTGGTGGATGTTCCTTTCGGTGGAGCCAAAGGCGGTATTAAGATCAACCCAGCCAAGTTTTCTGAAAAGGAGCTCGAAAAAATCACGCGTCGCTATACTACCGAACTAATAAAACGCAACATGATTGGCCCGGGCGTGGATGTTCCCGCTCCCGACTATGGTTCCGGACCAAGAGAGATGGCTTGGATTGCGGATACCTATTCCACTTTTAAATACGATGACATCAACGCATTGGGTTGTGTAACTGGTAAGCCGCTCGGACAAGGTGGTATCCAAGGACGCACCGAAGCTACAGGAATGGGGTTGTACTTCGGAGTCCGCGAGGCCTTGAACAATGTCGAGGACATGAAGAAACTAAAGCTGAAGCCTGGAATCACTGGGAAGCGTATCATTTTGCAAGGTCTGGGAAATGTTGGATTCTTTAGTGGCAAATTCTGTATGGAAGGTGGAGCCTTGATTGTTGGAATTGCCGAACGCGAAGGAGGCATCTACAATCCTAAAGGATTGGATGTCGAGAAGGTTTTCAAACACCGCAAGGAAACGGGAAGCATACTTGATTTTCCAGGTGCTAAGAATGTTAAGAAATCAGGTGAGTTGCTGGAGATGGATTGTGATGTATTGATTCCCGCGGCATTGGAAAACCAAATTACTGGATCAAATGCAAAGCGCATCAAAGCCAAAATTATTGCGGAGGGCGCTAATGGACCCGTTACCAAAGAAGCTGAGGACATTCTCAACAAAAGAGGAGTCATGGTGATCCCCGATCTGTACTTGAATGCGGGTGGTGTTACCGTCTCTTTTTTCTAATGTTTTAAAAACCTTTCAAATGTTCGTTGCGTTAGGATGGAGAAGCTATTCCAGTAAATTAAAACGGCTCGACTTGTGGATGCGGTAGAGAAAATTACCAAGAAGAAACTTGATAAGGTTCAGCGAAACCTGATTGTACATGGTGCCGATGAACGCGACTTGGTGAGCTCTGGACTAGAGGAGACCATGATCGCCGCCTATAATGAAATCCGCAACATCAGAGTAACAAATCCCAAAATGCAGGATTTGCGTACGGCAGCATTCGTAAGTGGCATCAATAAGTTGGCTGCTAGCTATAACGCCTTGGGTTTTTGGCCCTGATATCAGTCGCCTGCCCTGCAAGGACTACCCTTTTTGCAGCAGGGCTTCAGTTTCTCAACTGCAGCCACATCAGCAGGGATTTCATCTGCGTCGTATCCAACACCCGAAATGGCTTTTCGAAGCGTTTCGGGTGTTGTCTTTTTGGAGTTGTAAATAACCTTCGCATTTTGCGTTTTCACATCTAGCTCCGCGAACCGAACCCCTTTTTCCATCATGAGAGCTTTTTCAATGTTCTTCTTACAAGTTCCGCATTGTGCTGTGGTCTTGATTATGATTTCTGCCTCTTGGGCGTAGGTTGAAATGGAAGGCAGGAACATGCCTAAGACTGCGAGGATGATTATCTTTTTCATGTTATTCTTGGTTTTTCTTGTTAATGTTGAAACGGAAACCGGTATAAATCTTGCGGCCCATGACTGGACCCCATACATTGGTTGCGTCAAAAGTTGTGCCGAAAGGCTCTTCAAACCCAATAATAGGCAAATCTTGGCGGAAATCGGTTAAGTTTTCTACACCTAGATAACACTCCCAGCGGTCATTGAAAATTTTGGTGATCTGTCCGTTCAGTGTATAATACTGGGGTGTCATGTTGTCGGTGCCCACCTGGGGAGCATGGCCTTGGTGCCCTTGGTGATAAAGTTCCCCTTCTCCTTCGGCAACTCCCAGTCTCGACTTACCATTGATCTGCACGGTGAAATCAAACTTCCAATTCTCTTTTCTGTTTGCGTAGGCCAAATTGACCAGCCCGCGGAATGAGGGCAACAAGGGCTTCTGGCGATTGCCGGATTCGTAATCGGTAAACACTTGGTCGTTTTTATAAGCCAGTCTCAAATCGAATCTTTTGAAAACTTCATAGTTAAAGCCTACCTGCAAGCTCTTGGAAGTGGATTCACCTCTGAGGTTATAGATGGCAACTTCTCCTTGGTTGGTGTAAGGGTCCACTACCATCTGGTTCACGAAATCCGTAACATAATAATCGAGTGTCAATGCACCTTCGCGCCAAAACATTCGGAATTTCCATGTGAGATTGGCTCCATAATTCCACGCTATCTCCGGTTCCAGCTCCTCGTAGAGCGTAATCCTTCTGGATGAGGCAAGCATAGAGAGGTTGTCGGAGAAGAGATTGGGAGTCCTGAAGCTTTTTCCTCCCGAGGCCCTTACTATAAGCCCCTCGGTAAAATTGTATTTGAGGTGGAGTCTAGGCGTTGCGAAGAGTCCCCAGCGGTTATGATGGTCGGCTCGGATGCCTGCCACGGCACCGAATTTCCCATCCAGATCCATCGTGTACTCGAAGTAAGCGCCTGGAACATATTCCTCCTTGTAATAAGGGTAATCAAGATATTTTTCCTCATAAAAATCCGACCTCATATCGAGACCCGTTTTCCATTTATGGTTCGTTGTGCCTATGATAGACATGTAAATGAGTGAGCCATAAAAACCACTTTGCCAGGCGTCGTATGTCTTTTTGCCGAAGTAGGAGTTTTGCGAATGATAATGTCCCGACAGAATAAGCCCGATGCTTTTCCAAGGGGTTTCAGGAAATATCAATCCGGTTTTGGAGGAGGCCTCAATTCGGTTCGTTTGAACCCGTACCCCATAAGAGTCAAAACGGCTATCCTGCGCAGGCCATCCATGATCAAGCTGGCCACCTCTTCTCAACTCGCTCAAGCCTTTGATGACAAATTGGCCTTCTTTGCGCTCGCCATCACAATAGGATAGCCTGGTCATGAGATTTAGGTTGCGATTTAGGGGCATATCCAAAAATCCATCGTCGTTGTGATCCCACTGAATTGGCATGTTCTCGGCATGTAGCATCAATGCCCCATGTGTGTTTTTGCCTGTTTGCTTGGATGTGATGAGGTTTATTTCGGTATTACCCGATTCAGCTGCATAGCCGTTGAGGTAAAAGGTGGGTGCCGTCTGTGGTTTTAAATACTCCACATTGATCTGGCCGGTTGTTGATTCGAATCCGTTGGCCACTGAACCGCTTCCTTTGGTAACCTGAATCGATTCCATCCATGGACCCGGAATGTATGTTAGTCCGTAAGGAACAGCCAACCCTCTCAAGTTGGGGATATTCTCGGTCATGATTTGAGAGTATACGCCCGACAATCCAAGCAATTGAATTTCTTTTGCTCCGGTTACTGCATCTGAATAAGCTACATTCACTGAAGCGCTGGTTTCGAAAGACTCAGAAAGGTTGCAGCATGCCGCCTTCAACAACTCTTTTTTACCCATCTGCTCAACCTGCATGATTTTGGTGGTTGAGAATTCGATCGCATCTTTCTTAGCCTCAATCTGAACACCTCCCAGCTCCACAACCGGCTTCAATTTTACATCGATGTTGTTTTGACTGGTAAAGTCGATGGTATCGGCCACAAAGCCAACATAGGAGAATACTAGCCTCATTCCATCTGCCTGAGGTATGGCAATGCTATAGGACCCGTCGATTGTTGTGGTGGTACCAATGTCGGTGTTAAGCCAGCGAACATGGGCGCCAACCAACGGAGCTGTTTTGCCGTTGATGGTCTCTGTTACCTTCCCCGTCAAAAAGGGTTGGGCAAAACTAGTTACCTCAATTAGGGAGGCAATTAAAACTAATGGGATGATGAATGCGTATTTGAAATTCATGATTTAGCTTGTTTAGTTGGGTTGAGTTGAGAACCGACAACAAGCAATCAAATAAGCAAAATGGAATAAAGAAGGTGAAATGGCTGGGGAGGAGGGTTCGGTGGTGAACTCCATGCAGGTGGAGCCAGTTTTGAAAAATTGGCCAGGAACCCAGTTCGGAATATCGTTTGGATGGAGTACTCAGCAGGAAAAATCTTCAACACTTGACCATCAATAGCCTGATAATCTGCTTGAAGAACTTTAAGCTCAAGGGTACAACAGTCGCTGTCGTTGGATTGGGATGGTTCGCAACAGCTGACAGCTTCATCCATGCAACAAGACATGGAAATTCTATCCATGGCTTTGCAGATGACGGTAATCTTGGCAAAGCCAACCGATGTAGCCATTAACAAAACCGCCATTCCGATAATGGCCGCCTTTTTGAAAATCGATTGTACTTTATGCAAGTTGTAAATGATTATTTACTGAACGCGAATTTAAGCTATTAATTAATGAAGATTTTGTGAGCTCAGATATGTGGTTATTAGGTGCAAAAAACTAACTTTGCAAAAAGGTTGAAGCACCTTATTTAAAACACTAATAATCAAAATATTACAACTTTTTTAAATGAGCAACATCGCTGCTGTCCGAGCCCGTGAGATATTAGACTCAAGAGGTAACCCAACGGTCGAAGTAGAGGTTTACACCACAAACGGAATGGTTGGTCGTGCCGCTGTACCCTCCGGAGCTTCTACCGGTAAGCACGAAGCCACAGAGCTTCGCGACGGAGACAAGGGAAGGTATTTGGGCAAGGGGGTACTCAAGGCTGTACAAAATGTTAATTCCATAATAAACGATGAGCTGCAAGGCACTAGTGTTTTCGCCCAATCTGCCATTGATGCAAGGCTCATCGAATTGGATGGTACACCGAACAAATCGAATCTGGGTGCTAACGCCATTCTCGGTGTTTCCTTGGCTGTAGCAAGGGCTGCCGCTGACGAACAGGGAATGCCTTTGTTTCGATATGTGGGTGGTGTCAATGCTCGTATTCTACCTGTACCCCTGATGAATATTCTCAATGGTGGGGCACATGCCGACAACAGAATAGATTTCCAAGAGTTTATGATTGTTCCATCGGGAGCTTCTTCTTTTTCGGAGGCGCTCAGAATGGGAACAGAGGTTTTTCATGCACTTAAAAAGGTTCTGAAAGACGGCGGACATTCCACCAATGTGGGAGATGAAGGCGGATTTGCGCCAGACCTGAAGTCCAATACCGAAGCCATAGAAGTGGTGCTTCGCTCCATCGAGGCTGCTGGTTACAAGCCGGGTCACGATATTTTCATTGCCATGGATGCCGCATCCACTGAGTTGTACGATGAAAAAACAGGCAAATATGTCTTTAAAAAATCTGGCGGTGAAGTAAAAACCTCCGAGCAGATGGTTGAGTTTTGGAAGGATTGGGTCTCCAAATATCCTATCGTTTCCATAGAGGACGGCCTTGCAGAAGACGATTGGAACGGATGGAAATCCTTGACATCTGCCATCGGAGACAAAGTACAGATAGTTGGAGATGATTTATTCGTAACCAATACCACAAGGTTGCAGCAAGGCATAGATACTGGCGCTGGAAATTCCATTCTAGTCAAGGTGAACCAAATAGGAACCCTCACGGAAACCATCGATGCGGTTCAAACGGCAACCCGAAACAGCTTTACATCCATTATGAGTCATAGGTCGGGTGAAACCGAAGACAATACCATTGCCGACCTTGCCGTCGCACTGGGCTGTGGTCAGATCAAAACGGGTTCTGCCTCTCGGTCCGACAGGATTTCAAAATACAATCAATTGTTACGCATAGAGGAGTCATTGGGCTCCACGGCCGTTTTCGGAGCCAACAATATCAGGTTTTTCAAAAAGTAAAAGCAGTATGTCGTCACAGTCACTTAACAACGAGGAGCAGGAATATAACCAGGACAGCCAGGAGGGTCATATCATTGATGAGTCTGGATCGGAACATTCCGGTCGGGTACGAAAACGCATCAAAGTCCGTAAGAAAGTCCGTATCCGCAAAAAAAGCGATCCTAAAAAGAAAATAAGGAAAATGTTGGAGAGGTTGTTTTGGGTTGTACTTGTGGTTGGCTTCCTGTTCGCACTCATTACCATGTTTGTCGAGTTGGATATCAAGGATCCTAAACAAAAGAAGCTTCAGCAGAAACAAGTACCCTCAGGAAAAACATACTAATAGTCACAAAAACCAAAACAGCATCAAGGTGGTTATCTAATAAATGGTTCCCATTAAAGCGTTGAAAATACCCTAGTACACCAATGGACAAGATCAAGGAAAAATTCATCTCCAAAGCCGTTCCCATGGCGGAGCAAACCAAGAAGCTCGTTAAGGAACACGGCAATTTCGTTTTAGGTCAGTATACGATTGAACAGGTATACTCCGGAATGAAGGGAATGATAGGCATGATAACCGAAACCTCCAAACTGGATGCCGAAGAAGGAATTCGTTTCAGGGGGTATTCGATTCCTGAACTCAGAGAAAAACTACCCGTTTCAAAAGAAGGTCCTGAGCCATTGCCCGAAGGCATTTTTTATCTATTGCTCACGGGTGAGATACCAACCCTCGAGGAGGTTATTAATGTGAATAATGAGTGGATGAAAAGGGCCAATGTTCCAAAGCATGTATTCGACATGCTCGATATGCTTCCTGCGAAGACACATCCTATGACTCAGTTCAGTATGGCCATCATGGCATTGCAAACGGAATCTGTTTTCGCCCGTCGTTATCGTGAAGGCATCAACAAGAAGGATTATTGGGAGCCAATGTACGAGGACATCATGAACCTCATTGCTCGACTACCCAGGATTGCAGCTTACATCTATCGCAAAACCTACAAGAACGGCGTGCATATCGAGCCGGACCCAAAACTCGACTGGGCGGGCAACTTTGCTCACATGCTAGGATATGACGAGTTGGATTTCCGCAAACTGATGCGTTTGTACCTCACTATCCATGTGGATCACGAGGGAGGAAATGTGTCCGCTCATACAACACACTTGGTAGGATCTGCCCTCAGTGATGCCTATCTCTCATTGGCTGCAGGTATGAACGGACTGGCCGGTCCTCTTCACGGTTTAGCTGCCCAGGAAGTGGCCCGATGGATTCTAGACCTTCGCGAGGAATTCAATGGCGTTCCAACCAAGGAGCAAATATCTGACTACATAAAACGCACTTTGGCCGAGGGCCGTGTAATCCCAGGATATGGACATGCTGTGTTGAGGAAAACGGATCCCCGCTACATCGCGCAGCAGGAGTTTGCGAAAGCCAATATGGCCGATGATGAGTTGTTCAAGATCGTGCAACTCCTATATGAGGTAACACCTGAAATACTTACCGCTACAGGTAAAGTGAAAAACCCATGGCCCAATGTGGATGCTCACTCCGGAATACTGCTCATCCATTATGGTTTGGTCGAATATGATTTTTATACAGTCTTGTTCGGTGTATCACGCGCCATCGGTGTACTCACCTCCCTGTTGTGGGATCGCGCATTGGGAGTGCCTATCGAGCGCCCAAGCTCCGTTACCACAGGTTGGATCTTAAACAAGATCCGTCAGGCAGAAGAGGCCAAGCAAAATGCATAACTCTCAAAAGGCGGACTTCAGGTCCGCTTTTTTTTGGAATGTAAGGTTTGAGTAACCTCAAAACTTTCAAGAATGAAAGTTGTTCCATAATCACTTCAATCGATATGTATGGGATACAAAGACCAGGCACAATTCATTAAAACTCTCGAAGACGCCGGCGAACTGGTGCGCATCAAGGAATATGTGAATCCTCATCTGGAAATCACGGAAATCACCGATCGCATTTCCAAAAAATACGGTCCTGCACTTTTGTTTGAAAACACAGGTTACGATTTCCCTGTACTGATCAATTCCATGGGAACGGAGAAGCGAATGGCTATGGCTTTGGGGGTCGAAAAGCTCGACGACCTGGCTCATCAAATCGAAGATCTATTCAAGACATTTACCGCTCCTAAAAACAGTTTCCTAGATAAGTTGAAGTTGTTGCCTCAATTGGGCGAGGTTGCTTCATGGATGCCAAAAAAAATCAGTGGCCGCGGTGCTTGTCAGCAAGTGGTTATGACCAACCCTGATGTTACCAAACTTCCGATTCTCAAATGTTGGCCAGAAGATGGTGGACCTTTTATCACTCTGCCCGTAATTCAAACAAAAGACCCGCTCACAGGCATTCGCAATGTTGGACTTTATCGAATGCAGGTGTTCGAGCCAACCCTTACGGGGATGCATTGGCATCGTCACAAGGTATCTGCCAGACATTTCAATGAATACAAGAAACTTGGACAGAAGATGCCTGTTGTGGTAACCATTGGTGGTGATCCTGCCTATGCGTATTGTGGCACTGCTCCATTACCGGATGGAGTGGATGAATTCATGCTCGCTGGATTTATCCGAAAAAAGAAAGTGGAGTTGGTGCAATGCTTGACCCAAGACATGCAGGTTCCTGCCGATGTAGATTTTGTCATTGAAGGATACATTGATCCCGAGGAGGATTTCATCCTTGAAGGACCTTTCGGCGACCACACCGGATTTTATTCTCTTGCCGACTACTACCCAAGGTTTCATATCACAGCCATTACCCACCGAAAGGATGCCGCATATACCGCTACCATTGTGGGCATCCCTCCCCAAGAGGATGCATGGATCGGTAAGGCTACCGAAAGGATTTTCCTTGCCCCCATCAAGATGACCATGGTTCCGGAGATTGTGGATATGGTACTTCCCGTTGAAGGCGTTTTCCATAACTTGGTGATTGTAAAGATTAGGAAAGATTATCCCGGGCAGGCACTCAAGGTTATGAATTCCTTATGGGGTGCAGGGCAGATGATGTTTACCAAGATGATGGTCGTGGTGGATGGTGATGTCAACATCCATAACAACCTCGAGGTGGCACAGTACATATCAAAACATACACACCCCGCTTTCGATTTCATTTTTTCACAAGGACCAACTGATGTGTTGGATCATTCCTGTTCCGTGATGGCGTATGGTGGGAAAATGGGTATTGATGCAACAGCCAAACTTCCAGAAGAGTTGGCTGGACGAACCGATTCTTTTGTTTCATCGCATACTCCAGATCTTGAAGATTTACGCAGATCGTTTCCGGAAATATCTGATGTGAATGCCAATTTACTCAGCTTGGGAATTCCGGTTGTATTTATCGCCATTCATAAATCCCGAAAAGGCCATGTGCGTGATGTGGCTAGAACCGTACTCGACCGCACCGACTTTTCAGGAGTGAAGTTGGTATTGTTTCTCGAAGATAAGTTTGATGTCAAGGATATTGC